>JBFHFG010000313.1:0-4639 GCA_041583815.1 Halovulum sp. | reverse complement strand
TCGAGAACGCGGCCGAAACGGTGCCGGTGCCCTCCGCTTCGGGCTCCGTCCAGTCAGCGGTCGCGGCCTCGGCGGCCATGCGGGCACGCCACCAGCTGTCGGCGCAGACGCCGATGGCGCCGGGGAGCAGGTGCACCGAATGTACACCGGGCATGGCGCGGATCTCGTCCTCGTTGGTCAGGCGCAGCGGTTCCGTGCCGAAATAGACACCATGCTGAACCGCGCCGAAGAGCATGCCATCGACCACCTGGTCGATGCTGTACTTTGCGCGACCAGTGGACTTGTCGCGGATGTCGATCCGGGGCACCGGCTTGCCGATGTAGCGGAAAGTTGTGGGATCGCGGAGCGGTACGTCGGCGGCGGCCTCCTGCGCCAGCGCCTCGGTGGCGACATCGCCATAGCCAAGGGTCCGCCCCGAAGGCGCGTGCAGGATGGTGCCGTCGTCGGTGGTCAGCTCTTCCCGGGATACGCCCAGCCGGGCGGCTGCGGCGCGGAGGAGCATATCGCGCGCGGTGGCGCCGAGGTTGCGCATGACCGGATAGCTCGACCGGGTCGAATAGGAGCCGCCGGTCATCCGTATGCCGCCGACCAGCGCGTAATCCGGTCCAGGAGGGGCGCAGTCCACGACGATGCGCGCCGGGTTCACGTCAAGCTCCTCGCCGATGATCTGAGCTATGCCGGTGGCGATGCCCTGGCCGCCTTCGACGAAGGGGCTGAGAAGGCGCACCGAACCGTCGGGGGCGATCTCGAGGAAGGCAGGCACGCGGGTGCCCGGCTCGACGGTATCGGTCGTCGCTTGGGCCAGACCGCGCCGGGGCAGCAGGGCGCCGATCACCAGCGCGCCGGTAGCGGTGCCCAGAAAACCACGCCGGGTCAGGCTCGGGGCGGGGGCAGCGCTAGGCACGGACCGGGGCAGGAATAGATCGGTCATTGCGGGTTCCCTCCTCAGTTGGCCGCTTGGCGGATCGCCTCGGCGATCTGGTTGTAGGTGCCGCAGCGACAGAGGTTGGTCATCGCCGAGGATATGTCATCGTCGCTGGGTTTGGGTGTCTGGTTGAGCAGCGCGGTCGCCGCCATCACCTGACCCGACTGGCAATAGCCGCATTGCGGCACCTCGACGTTTTCCCAGGCCGCGACCACCTTGCGGCCGGTCGGGTCATTTTCGATTGCCTCGATGGTCGTCACCGCGCTGTCGCCCAGGGCTTCGACCGGAAACTGACAGGACCGTGTAGCCTCGCCGTCGATCAGTACGGTGCAGGCGCCGCACTGGGCGATGCCGCAGCCGTATTTCGTTCCGGTCAGTCCCAGGGTATCCCTGAGCACGAAGAGGAGGGGCGTATCGGGCTCCACGTCGATCACGTGAGCCTGTCCGTTTACTTCAATCTGGAACATGTTGTCCTTCCTCTCTGGTGGAACTTCGTGGTGATGATTGTCGAGCAAGGCGGCGCGCCGCGATACGATACGGGGGTATCGGGGGGCATACGCGGGTATGCCCAAGCTGCCCCGAGATGACATCAGGTGGCGGAAGCCTTGATCGGGACGGGCACGTGCGACGTCAGAGGGCCAGCCAGGGTATCGTCGAACCCGCCGACGGCCCGGAAAAGGGACTTACGGCGCGGTAAACGTCAAAGGCCAGGCCGGTCGAGCCATCGGATAGGATGAACGGTGCCGGACAGGGAATTTCCTGTGATGGATTCGCTGGACAAGGCGATTGGCTGACCCGCGTCAGCCTCGGGTATCGCGCAGGGTGCCGGCCGGGCTGTGATCGTACGGATCGGCGTCGATACAGCCTCGCCGATAGCGCTGCCCGCAGCAACGATGGAGCCGACGCCCCTGTGCGGAATAGGGGCGCCGGGGCGATGTCAGGTCGACTTGAGGAAGGCCAGTATATCGCTGTTGATCACATCAGCGTGGACCGCCGCCATCCCGTGGGGATAGCCATCGTAGGCCTTGAGGCTGGCATTGGACATGATCTGGGCAGTCAGTGCGCCCGCATCGTCGAACGGCACCACCTGGTCGTCGCGGCCGTGCATCACCAGGGTTGGCAGGTCGATGGCCTTGAGGTCCTCGGTGAAATCTGTCTCAGAGAACGCCTTGATGCAGTCGTAATGCGCCTTTGCGCTGCCTGTCATGCCTTGCCGCCACCAGTTGCGGATCAGCCCCTCGCTGATCTTGGCGCCGGGGCGGTTGAAACCGTAGAAGGGGCCCGACGCCACGTCCAGGTAGAACTGCGGGCGGTTCGAGGCGAGCGCCGTGCGGAACCCGTCGAAGACGCCCATCGGAGTGCCGCCGGGGTTCGACGCTTTCTTGACCATTACCGGCGGAACCGCGCCAATCAGCACCAGTTTTCCAACGCGACCCGGCTTGGCCCTCGCAGTATAATGGACAACTTCGCCGCCGCCGGTGGAATGGCCGATATGCACCGCGTCGTGAAGATCCAATGCATCGGTCAGGGCGATGACATCGGCCGCGTAGGTGTCCATTTCGTTTCCGGTCTCGGTCTGGCCCGAACGACCGTGGCCGCGACGATCAAAGGCGATGACGCGGTAGCCCTGTCCGAGAAAATAGAGCATCTGTGCGTCCCACTCGTCGGCGGTCAAGGGCCACCCATGGTGGAAGACGATCGGCTGGGCATCGCGTGAGCCCCAGTCGCGATAGAAGATCTGGGTGCCATCCTGGGCAGATATGAAGCGCATGTTGTCTGGTCCTTCGTTAACGGGGAAGAAATCGGGCGTCATGGCCTGCGCAAAGACGCCATGCGCAGCGCTGGCTGCTACCAGATTGGCGGCTGCGGTAAGCATTGCGCGGCGCGTTAGGGTCGTGAAATCCGGCTCTGTCATGTACATTCTCCAAACGCGGCCGTTGGTCGGCCAGTATTCGGCAGGGACCGCAAATGCGGACCGAAGCGGAGGCATAAGGCGGCTGCCGTGCCCTGCGACAAGGCGAAGGGACCTGGCTAGTGATCGCCAAAGGCATCGCTTTGCCTTGTGTGATCAGTTTAGGTGGACTGGGGCGGCAAAATAGCTGTGCGAGGGTCTCGAAGCGCTATACCTGAGTAGGGGGTCAGCCCCGCTTGTCCCGATGACCCACGCTGTCCAGGTCGAGAAGGCGAACCTTCTGGATCATGTCGGTGACAGTACGCGCCTTCAATTTCCGGAATGCGCTGCTTCTGTGCATCTTCACGGTTATTTCGGCAAGGCCGAGTTCGTGGGCGATCTGCTTGTTGAGCAAGCCACGGTCGACCCAGGTGAGTATCTCGATTTCGCGTGGTGTCAGCTGCTCGGCCAGCCGTTGCAGTTCCGAGATTTCGCTTTGGGCCGAGCGGCGCTCTTCGTCGATGCGCAGCGCCTCCCAGACTGCTTCCAGCAGTTCCTGGTCGCGGAAAGGCTTGGCCAGGAAGTTGATTGCCCCCAGCTTCATCGCCCGAACGGTCATTGGCACATCGGCATGGCCGGTGATGAAGATGATCGGTACCTGCGCGCCCAGTTCCACCAATCGGCTCTGCAGATCGAGGCCGCTTTCCTGAGGCAGCCGTACGTCTAGCACGATGCAGCTCTGCCGTTCTGGCAGGCCCACTTCGAGGAAGGCCGCCGTGGTTGAATAGCAATCTGTTTCCAGCCCCACCGACAGGAACAGGTCTTCGAGCGAGGCGCGCACCCCGGCATCATCGTCCACCACTACAATTAACGGCGGCTCCTTAGCGGTGTCCTTCATCGCCGGGCTGACTCGATCTCGGGGTCGGTTCATGGCCGTCTCGCGCGGTGGGTGGACGTTTCGCCGGTGGCGAATGTGCCGGGTTTTGCCGGAACGACAGGTGCACCGGCATGGGCGAACTTTATGCGATCCGCAGAAGGTATGGCTAGTGTGTCCATGATATACTGGCGTATAGATTGCCCCCTTCCGGGACAGGTACTAGAGGTGATGTTTCAGGCCATCTCGGCCTTCAAGAGGCCGATCTCGGTGAGTGAGCGACTTCTGATTTGCGTGGTCGATGACGACCGTCGCTTGGGACTGTCGTTGGAAGATCTGTTGCTGGGCACAGGCTTCGAAGTCATGCTTGCCTCCAGCGCGGAGGAGTTTCTTGAAAGCCCGGAAAGCGACCACTGCGACTGCGTCGTCTGTGACGTAAGGATGCCGGGCATTGGCGGGCTCGAGCTTTTGCGGCAGATCCGTTCGCGGCGCGACGTGCCAGTGCTGATGATATCGGCCCACGGAACGCAGGCTGTGCGCGAACAGGTCGATATGTGGGGTGGCGCGGGCTTCATCGAAAAACCGTTCGATGCCGGCAGCCTGATCGACCAGATCCGGCGCGCGGTTCGACCGGCCGCGTCGGACACCTAACTGAGCTGGGCACCCTCCGCTTCCGACGCAGGCATTTCGGCCAGCGGCAGGTGGAAACGGAAGACCGCGCCACCTGTTTCCTGGTTGCGGGCCTCAATCCTGCCACCGAAGCCCTCGATCAGGGTCCGGCAGATCTGGAGCCCCATGCCAATGCCGCCGGGCTTGGTAGTGAACAGCATGTCGAACAGCACCGGAAGGTGCGTCTCGGGGATCCCCGGTCCATCATCGGCCACCTCGGTGACAATTCGGTTCGGCCCGTCATCCGCGATCCGGATCAGAACGGTTCCACGGTGCGGTC
>JBFHFG010000312.1:0-4649 GCA_041583815.1 Halovulum sp. | reverse complement strand
TCGCCAGTTGCGGTTCCAGCTTGCCCGAGGGCCGCTCCCCCGCCAGCAGCGCCATCACGTTCGCCCCTTCCGGATCGGCGTAGAGCCAATCGAAGCTGCGCCCAGCCAGCCCCAGCGCATGGCTGGCAAGGTTCAGCCCGCAGAAGGCGTTGAGGCGAAGCCGCCCGCCCAGCCGGGGCTCGGGCACGGCCCAGATCGCCAGCGGGCCGTCGAAACCGTTCGCCGCCTCGACCACCATCGCCGCGTCGGTGAAGGTCACCTGCAGCACCAGCAGCCGGTCGATGCCCTGCCCCGTCACCTCGGCCAGCGCCTTGCGCCCGGCGTCCATGTCGAAGAGCAGGTCGCGCGGGCCGATCAGATCGTGCCCGGTGGCATCCAGCGCAGCCAGCATCGCCGCCAGCTTCTTGTTTGCGAAGTCCACGTCGAATGTGGGCCGCCCCAGCGGTAGAAGTCCGATCCGCGCCATCTCAGGCCTCGGCATAGGTGTGGCGGAAACTGGCGTCGGCGGGGGCGAACCGCGCGCCGGTGCCGTCGAACGCCGGATGCTCGGCCCAGGGCATGGCCTTGGCATCGGTCAGCGCATTCAGTTCCCGCATGTAGGAAATGCCGTCCCCGCGCAACCCGGCCTCGATCGCCGCCCAGTCGGGATAGGCCTGGAAAGCATCCAGCCAGATCGCCCGGCCTGCAAGGTAGCCCGACGCACCTGCCGCATAGGCATGCTCCAGGATGCGCTTGAACTCGGGCTTGCCCGCGCCAGCCGACAACATCACCCACGGGCGGCCTGCGAGCCGGCCCATCTCGTCAAACAGGGCCTGCACCTGCGCCGAGCCATCCGCCGCCTTGGCGTTCACCGGGCTTTCCAGCTTGAAGATGTCTACGCCATATTCCGGCTTGGCGAACTCCTCGACCGAAGCAAGGACGTGGTCGGAATGCTTGGCCTGCATCTCGACATAGTCCTTGGTCTGGTCGGCATCTCCCTTCAGCGGGTAAACCAGCAGCTCGAACAGGAACGGAATGTCATGCTGCGCGCAGGCGTCGCCGATACGGCGGGTGAAGTCCTGCTGGGCGCGGCAGACCTCGGTGGCGGCATCGGGGCGATACCACGCCAGCACCTTCACCGCGTCGCCGCCCATCCGCTTGATCTTGCCAACGGTCCAGTCGTCGATCTGCGCTGACAGGCGACCGCCGTCAGTCTCGGTGAACAGGCTGTCCTCCAGCGTCACGATCAGCCCCTTGGCGGGCGACATGCGATCCAGCCCCATCGGGATCGCGTAATGCGGGTCGAGCAGCAGGGCCGAGCTTTCGGCCTGCAGCGCCTCGATCAGCAGAGTCTTGAAGCGGGCGACCTCCTCCCACGGGGCTTCGGGGGCGTTGTGGTGCTTGGCAATCGGGTTCTTGATCGGCGGACGCTGGTCCACGGCGGTCATCTTGAACCGACCCGCCGCGTCGGCCAGTCGTCGGAAACCCCAGAGTTTTCCGGGCGTAAGCTGCATCAGTCTGCTCCTTGCATGAACTCTTCCACCTCGGCCCGCGTCGGCGCGCCCTGGCGGCCTCCGGGGCGGGTGCATTTCAGGCTGGCGGTGGCATTGGCAAAGACCACCGCCGCGCGTTCGGACCGGCCCTCGGCCAGCGACAGGGCGAAGGCGCCGTGCCAGACGTCGCCCGCGCCGAGAGTGTCGATGGCGGTGACCTGCGGCGCCGGGATGCGTTCGGGGCCGTTCGCGCCGGAGACCAGCGTGCCAGCGGGGCCGTCGGTCACACAGACCCAGGCGCCGGTGCGGCGCGCGGCCTCGGCCAGCCCCGCGTTCAGATCGCGCGTACCGGTGAAATCGGCCAGCCCTTGCGCCGAAAACGCGACGTGGGTCGCAGCGGCGGCCAGGTTAGGCGGCACCGGGGCCTCGGCGTCCAGCACCGCCGGGATGCCGAGGCTCCGGCCATGGGCGAAGACCTGCATCGCCGCCTCGGGCCAGCGGGTGTCAGCAAGCACGGCAGCGGGCAGGCCAAGGTTCTTGTCCAGCCGCACGGCCAGCGCCTCGCCTCGGAATGCGACGATCTGGCGTTCCCCTGCCCTGTCCACCAGGATCGAAGAATAGGCCGAGCGCCCACCCGGGCTGCACATCATCAACGAAGTATCGACACCCCAGGCCTCAAGATCGTCACAAGTCATCCTCCCGATCATGTCCTGCCCGACCCGCGCCGCGAGCCTTGGCTGGCCGCCCAACCGCGCGATGGCCACTGCGGCGTTGCCCGCACAGCCGCCGCCGACGATGGCGGCATCGGTCGCGCGGTATTTCTCGGGGCGCTCCGGAAAGGCGTCGACCGAGAACAGGAAGTCGATCGCGGTCGAGCCGCAGACGAGCACTTGCGCCATTCAGTCCACCCTCAGCCCACTGGGCACGTTCTCGGGGCGACCCAACCGGCCCTTGACGCTGTCCCCACCGGTCAGCGCGTTCAGGAAGGCGACAAGGTCTTCCACCTGCGCGTCGGTCAGGTTGCGGGGCGTGATATCGACGCGTGCCCGCAGGCGGCGCGCCTCGCGTTCATCCTGGAAATTGATGAAATCGTTCGGGGAAAGGTTCGCGACCTGCGGCAGAACAACATCTTCGGGCGTCCACACTTCCAGCATTCCCAGCGGATCCAGGTGATGCCGCACAATGCCCTCCAGCGTCCGGTACGCCCCGTTGTGCCCGTAAGGCGCGGTCAGCGCGACATTGCGCAGCGCGGGGGTTCGGAAGCGATAGGCGTCCTCGATCCGGTCGGTTTCGGCCATGCGGCCCACGTCGCGCGGAATCGGATCGAACCGGCGGGTCCGCCCTGGCCCGATATGCGGCAGCGCCAGCGCGTGGAAACCCTGATCGGTCAGCAACGCGCCGGAATGGCACTCGGCGCAGCCCGCCTCGCCGAAGAACAGGTCCAAGCCGCGGGCCTGCGCCGGGCTCAGCGCATCCTCGCCCGCCAGATACCGGTCATAAGGGCTGTCGTAGCTCCGCCATTCCGCGTTGATGAAATCCCCCAGAGCGTTGGCGACATGCGCGATGTCGATATCCTCGGGCGTCGCGATCTCGGGATAGGCGGCACGCAGCATGTCGGCGTATTCCGGGATCGTCCGCACCCGCTGCGCAATCATCGCCCAGCCTTCGGAGGGACGGCGCAGGACGGCGCGCACTACCGGGTTTTCCTCGGGATCGCCTGCCATCTCGAAGCGGGCGGTCAGCGGGATCAGCGATTGCGCGGCAAGGATGCCGTTCAGGCCCTTGGGCAGGAATTCTTCCGCCGGAGAATTGAAATCGTTGTTGAACAGGTCCGATGGCTCCAGCCGCCCGTCATGAAACAGCACCCGGATCTGCCTGGCACCGAGGTTCCATAGCGGTGGGGCGTTGCGCGGGATGCGCTTCAACACCTCTCCCGGTGCGGCGGTCCGCTCGGGCCCCAACCCAATCGCGCCCTGTCCCAGCCCCAGACTCAGCCCGTCGCCGGTGCCGTGGTCGTGGTGATGGCAAGTCCCGCAGGAAATATCCCGGTTACCCGACAGCACCGGGTCGTAGAACAGCAGCCGCCCGACCTCGGCAGCCTTCTCGTTGAACGGCAGGAAGTCGTCCGGGCCCAACGCCTCCTGCGCCGTCACGCTTGAGGCAAGCCCTGCGGCAAGGCACAGTCCGGCCAACGGAGGACGAACATGCTGAAACCCTTTGCTCTTGCGCTGACCCTTCTGGCCGCCCCTGCACTGGCCGAGATCGAACATGCGCGCGACCTGATGGAGGCCGGGCGCTTCGAGGAGGCGTACAAGGAGTTGTGGCCGGCGGCGCGCTCGGGCAACGCGGATGCCGAGGAGCTGATCGGCGTGATGTACGCCCTCGGCCTCGGGGTCGCGCGCGACGACGAGCGGGCGTTCGACTGGTATCTGCGATCTGCGATGAAGGGCCATCCCGGCGCGCAGTCCGGCGTCGGCTGGTACTACGAGATCGGCCGCGGCATGCCCGCGCCGGACCTCGTGCGCGCCTACTTGTGGTACGCGCTCAGCGCCATCGGTGGCGATCCGGACGCCGCGATCAGCATCGAAGAGGTCGTCAAGAAGATGACACCCGAGCAGATTACCCGCGCGCAGGAGCTGATCGACGACTACCGCCCCTGGCTCTACCCGTTCGAATGACGCAGCCGCCGCAGCCCGGTGCGGGTACGTCTGGAGGCGGTTCTGGCTGGCGTTCGGCGTCATGGGGTCGGGCCCTGAAAGGCTGCTGGCTGTCGGTCTGCGTCAGGAATTCCATGCCCGGCCTTTCCGGGCGCTCCGCGTCCGGGGCGCACCCCGGACGCGGAATGTCGGGCCACACCCATTTGGGCGCGGCCCGGTCGATCAGTTCAATTCGCCTTCGTAGACCGCGTTGATCTGCGCTTCGGCCTGCGAAACGGCCTCAGTCATCGCGGCGAAGATCTCCTCGCCACCGTCAACATTGGCCTTGAACCAGTCGTAGACGGGCGCAGCTGCCTCGGCGAAGGCGGCCTTTTCCTCGGGCGTCGGCACATAGAGGTCACCGCCGCCAGCGACGAAATCCTCGTAGGCCTGGATGGACTTGCGCTTCGGCGAGGCGAAGGTTGCCTGCTGAAGCTGGTAGAACCCGTCCACCACGACCTTGCGCAGGTCTTCGGGCATG
>JBFHFG010000311.1:0-4649 GCA_041583815.1 Halovulum sp. | reverse complement strand
GGCGGGCGTGCCCCTGTCGCGGCGCGCGATATCCAGATTCTCCCATACGGTCAGGTCGGGGAACACGCCGCGATCCTCGGGCACGGAACCGATGCCACACCGGGCAATCTCGTGCGTGGGCAGGCCTTGATGTCCTCGCCGTTCCAGCGCACCGCGCCGCCGCGTGGTGGGGTCAGCCCGATTATCGAGCGCATGGTGCTTTTGCCGACGCCGTTGCGCCCCAGAAGGCCGACGCATTCGCCATCGCCGACGGTGATCGAGACGCCGAACAGCACCTCGGAAATGCCATAGGCGGTGTGGATGGCGGAAACCTCAAGCAGCGGCATCGGCGTGCCCTCCAAGATTGATGCGGCGCACCTCGGGGTCGGCGCGAACCGCATGCCATACCCGGCAAACGGCGGGTCACCGTTTCACCCGGGCAGGCAGGCGGGGCCGATTGGCTCGAAGGATTTGTAGGTCAGGATGAATTCGGCATGGCCAAGATCCTCGGACTTCGTCCTTGCGCCACCCGCCACGGCAAGGGTCAGGTCGTAGATCTCGTCCCCGACTTCGTGCAGCGGTGTGCCCGAAAGGATGCGTCCGGCGTTCACGTCCATGTCCTCGGCCAGCCGGGCATAGGTTTCGGGGTTGGCGCAGACCTTGATGACAGGTGCAAGCGCCGAGCCCACAACCGATCCGCGCGCGGTAACGAACAGCGTCAGGTGCGCCCCCGAGGCGATCATCTCGACGATCTCGGCATTGTCGGCGATGTTCGGAAAGCCGAAGCGCACCTCACCGTCCGGCACCACGTCCATCAGGTAGAGCCCGCCACGCGGCGGGATGTCCCCCGGCTTGATCAGCCCGTCGATCGGTGACGAGCCGGACTTGGCATAAGCGCCCATCGACTTTTCCTCGATAGTCGACAACCCGCCTTCGGCGTTGCCGGCGGCGAAACTGCCGTAGCCCAGCGTGTCGTAATAGCGCGCTGCCTTCTCGACCGCCTGTCTCAGTTCCGTGGCCAGCGCCGGGGTGCGCGCACGGGCGGCCATGATCGCCTCGCAGCCGATCAGCTCGCCGGTTTCCTCGAAGATGCAGGCCGCGCCCCCGGCGACCAATCGGTCATAGGCCAGGCCCACGGCGGGGTTGCCGGTGATGCCCGAGGTGCCGTCCGAGCCGCCGCAGACGGTGCCGACGATCAACTCGTCGATCCCCATCGGAACGGTCTCCTGCGCTGCCAGGTCCTCGATCTGGCGCGCGACCCAGTCGCGCCCCGCCTGGATCGAGCTGCGGGTCCCGCCGCTGCGCTGGATGACGATGGTCTCGACCGGGCGGCCGCTGGCGGCAATCGTCTCGGCCAGTTGGAAACGGTTGAAGCTTTCGCAACCCAGCGAGACCAGCAGTACCGCGCCGACATTGGGATGCGTGCACAGCCGTTCCATCATGGTCAGCGCATAGGCATTCGGATAGCAGCCGGGAAAGCCGATGACCTGCGCGCCGTCCTCGCGGTGCGGCTGCACGATCTCGCGCGCGACGTGGTGCGCGCACTCGACAAGGTAGGCGACCGCCACGTAGTTGCGGATGCCCTTGCGGCCGTCCTTCCGAAGATAGCCCTGCATCAGCCTGCCCCTCCTGCGGTGGCGTCGAGAACATGGGTCGGCGTGTAGTCGCTTTGCATGTTGTGGACGTGGACATGCGCGCCCGCCGAAATGTCCTGCGTCGCGGACCCGATGGGCACGCCGTATTTCACGATCTTCTCGCCCGCCCCGATGTCCCGCGCGGCGACCTTGTGACCAAGCGTGACCGCCGTCTGCACATCCACGCGCCCGCCCTCGGAGACGAGGGCGCATCCGGGGCCAACCGGCCCGGTCGCCACCAATACATTGTCCGTGGCGTGAAGCCGCAGCAGGACGCCTTTTCCAGTATCTTGCGGCATGCTCAGTTGCCCCCCGGCTTCGGTTCTTCCGTCATTTGTCCAGCCCCACCCTGCCGCCTTCAGCCAAGCGCCGCAGGCGGGACTCGGCAACATCGAAATGGATGGCCATCGCCGCCCGCGCAGCTTCGGCGTTCCGGTCTCGGACAGCCTCGGCGATATCCCTGTGCAGGCGCGGAACCATGGCCCACTCTTCCGTGTCGCGTACTGCGCGCAGTCCGCTTCTGCTGGCGGACAGCACCACGTCCGAAATCCCGGCCCCGACGATCTCGGACACCGGATTACCGGTCGCCTTCGACAGAAGCGTGTGGAACGCAGTGTCGGCTTGCGAGAATTCCTCGAACTGGCCGACGCGCTGCTCCATGTCCTCGACGATCATGAACAACTCATCCACATCGGCATCAGACCGCCGCTCGCAGACCAGTGCAATGACTCCCGTTTCCAGATGGCGTCTGAATTCCAGCACCTCGAGCGGGGCGATCTGCCGTACCGCCATCGCATGGGTGACGATCAGACTGATCGCGTCGCCGGTGATCGCCCCCACAACGGGCGGCTTGCCGGTCGAAACCCGGACCAACCCGGCACCGGCAAGCAGGTTCACCGCCTCGCGCACGGTCGGCCGGCCAACGCCCAGCGAGCGCGCCAGCTCGGATTCGCTGGGCAGGCGGTCGCCCGACTTCAGGCCCCGCTCGACGATATGCGCCTGAATATGCTGCACGACCTGGTCCGATAGGCGTATCTGTCGAAGCAACTGGCCTCTCCCTCGCTCGTCGCTGTAATTACCAGGATTACCCGCAATACTGTCAAGCTGTATTACAGGTTGGTTGGACCCAGCCCCATACCCGAAGAAAATGGCAGCAGGCCCAAACGGAATGGCCTGGCGGCGCGGCCACGTCGTAGGATGCCGGAAACGGAAGTACAGGACAGTAAATGCCCGCCGATCAGCGCCCGAATATCCTTCTGTTCCTGACCGATGATCACGCCCAATGGGCCTTGCCCTGCTATGGTGAAACGCGGCTGCGCACGCCGCATCTGGACCGACTGGCGCGGAACGGGGTCGTGTTCGACAACGCCTTCACCCCCTCGCCGGTCTGTTCGCCTGCGCGCGCGTGCCTTCTGACCGGGATGATGCCCACGCAGCATGGGGTGCACGACTTCCTGGCATCCGCCGAGGCGTTCAACGCACGGCCCTGGCTGGCGGGTATCGACAGCCTGCCAGAGCAAATGGCGCGCGCAGGCTATCGCACCGGGCTGGCCGGAAAGTGGCATCTGGGCAATGACGCCACGCCGCAGCCAGGGTTCTCGGACTGGTACGCACTGGGCAGCGAATATCCCCGCCCGCACGAAGGGGAACATTTCATCGACACCCGCAACGGGCGGCGCAGGCATTCCGGCTGGCTGACCGATACGATCACCGACTGCGCAGCCGAATTCCTGGCCGATGCGCAAGCGGATCGCCCGTACTTCCTGACTATCGGGTACTACGGCACGCATTCGCCGTTTCTTGGCCACCCCGAAGACCTGGTCGCGCCCTATCGTGACACGGTGGCCTCGCCCGAGGACGATGCCCCGCCCGAGGGGTATGCGCTGAAGAACCTCGAAGCCCCGGACATGGAAACGACCCCCGCGGCCGAGGCGCTTGCCCAATATTTCGGGGCGATCAGTCATATCGACAGCGGCGTCGGTCGGCTGTTGCGTCTGGCCGAGCAATGCGAGGCACGGACCGGACGCAAGACCGTCATCATCTACACCTCGGATCACGGGCTGAGCCTGGGCCGGCACGGGGTCTGGGGCAAGGGCAATGCGACGCGGCCCGCGAACATGCTGGAAACCAGCATCCGCGTCCCGCTGATCGCCGCGGGTTCAGCCGTAACGGGGCGGGGTCGGGTCGGCGGGATGGTCGACCATCTCGACCTTTACGCAACGCTGCGCGCGCTGGCAGGGCTTGATACGCCCGAGGCCGACCGGGTGCCGCGCGCCGAACAGCCCTTTACGGCGGCCCTGTCCGGTGGGGAGGCACCGGCCAAGCAGATCCAGTTCGGCGAGTACGGCCCGCTGCGCATGGCTCGCAGCGAGCGGTACAAGCTGATCATGCGCGAGGACGGCCCGCGCGAACTGTACGACCTGCGCGAGGATCCGATGGAAACCCGCTCGGTCGCGGGGCAATCGGAAACGCTCGAGGTCGAGAAATGGCTGGGCCGGATGACGATGAACTATTTCGAAAGCCTTGCGGGGCCGTCCGACCGCAGATGGCGCCCGTGCCGCGAACCGCGGTTCAATTTCAAGGAGTCCTGGCGCTGAGCCCCAGCATCTAGGGGGCCGATCCGGTCTTCTCGTGCAGCACCTCGGCCATGATCGCCATCAGCCGCCGGACATGGGGCAGGGAATCCAGCCCCTCGCGATAGACGATGCCCATGTCGAACCCCTTGATTTCCTGTCCGATCTCCAGCGGCGTAACGTCGAAACCGACCGGGCATTCGGTGATCATCCGGGTTTCATACAGCAGGAAATCGCCCTTCCTGACCAACTCCAGGCAACCGAACAGCGACGAGGTCTCGCACATGATCCGTGGCGGCGGCAGGCCATGGTCGCGCAGGAAGGCCGATAGCGTGGAATGGGCATCCCGCGCCGCCGAGAAAGACACGAACGGATACTCGCTGAGCCGGGACAGCGCCTCGCCGGGGGGCAGTTCGTGCAGCGGGTGTGTCTTGCCCGCCAGAACTGCAAGGTCCGCGCGGGC
>JBFHFG010000310.1:0-4658 GCA_041583815.1 Halovulum sp. | reverse complement strand
TGTCGATGGACATGGCTCAGCCTCCGAAATCGTCGAAAAAGATGGCGTCTTCCTCGACCCCGAGACTGTCGAGCATGGAGCGCACCGCGCCGATCATCAGCGGTGGGCCGCACAGGTAGTACTCGCAATCCTCGGGGGCGGGGTGGTCGCGCAGGTACAGATCGTGCGCGACCTGGTGGATGAAGCCGGTCTGCACGCCTGACGGCACTTCGTCGGGCGGGTCCGACAGGGCCAGCGTGAAGCGGAAGTTCGGGTGGTCGGCCTCGAGCGCGCGGAATTCGTCATTGTAGAACGCATCCGTCAGGCCACGCGCGCCGTACCAGTAGGATATCTTGCGCGGCGCACCCGGGCGGGACAACTGCTCGTGTATGATCGAGCGAAGCGGGGCCATGCCGACACCGCCGCCGATCAGAACCATCTCGCGCCCGGTGTCGCGCGCGCCGAAATCGCCGAAAGGACCGGACAGCACAACACTGTCGCCCGCCGCCAGCGAGAACAGCCAGGACGAAACAAGGCCCGGCGGAACCCCGGCCCCCGCGCCGGGCGGCGGTACCGCCAGACGCAGGTTCAGAACCGCGCGCCCACCGTCGGCGGGCGTGTTCGCAAGCGAATAGGCCCGGCTGACCGGCGCGGGGTTGCGCACCGACAGTGTGCGCCAGCCCTGTTGTTGCCAGACCGCGTCGAACGGGGCCGGAACCTCGAAACTGTCGAAACGCAGGTCATAGGCGGGTGCCTCGATCTGGACGAAGGCTCCGGCGCGGGGCTGGAACGGCGTGCCCTCGGGCGGGGCCAGCACGATCTCGCGGATCAGCGGCGCCAGCATCCGGGTAGAGACGACTCTACAGGTCATAGTCTCGGCCGACAGCATCTCGTCTGGGACGATCACCTCGACGGGTGCCCGCACGACGACCTGGCAGGCCAGTCGGACGCCGTCGCGGATGTCGGCGCGGCTGATGCGGGCGGTCTCGGTCGGCAGGGGCGCGCCGCCGCCGTCGGCCAGGCGGACCCGGCACAGCCCGCAGGTTCCCGCACCCGCGCAGCCCGAGGGCACTTGGATGCCGTCGTCCTGCAGGATCGACAACAGTTTCTGCCCGGTGGTCCCCTCGACCTGGCGGGCGCCGTTCACCGTCACGGTCACCGGGCGGCTGGGCAGCATGATCCGGCGCGCGGCCGTCACCGCCGCCGTCAGCGCCAGCACGATGGCAGTCAGCAGGATGGTGGCAAGGACGATCTCGGTCATGGCAGGGTCACCGTCGCGAACGCCGTGAACCCCATCGAGATCAGGCCGGTCACGACAAAGGTGATGCCCAGCCCGCGCAGCCCCTCGGGGACGTCGGCATAGCGCAACCGCTCGCGGATGGCTGCCAGCAGTGCGATGGCCAGGCCCCAGCCGATGCCGCTGCCAAGGCCGAACACGACGCTTTCGCCAAAACCGTAGTGGCGTTCGGCCATGAACAGGCTGCCGCCCAGGATCGCGCAGTTCACCGTGATCAGCGGAAGGTATATCCCCAGCGCGCGGTAGAGCGCTGGTGCATACCGGTCGAGGGCCATCTCCAGCACCTGCACGACAGCCGCGATCACGCCTATGAAGGCGATCAGCTTAAGGAAGGACAGGTCCACGTCCGGCAGGCCCAGCCAGCCCCAGGCGCCCTCGATCAGCAGACCGTTCAGGATCAGCTGGTTGATCGGGATGGTGACGGTCTGCACCGCGATCATCGCCGCAGCAAGGCCCAGCGCCGTTTCCAGCCGTTTCGAGATGGCCAGGTAGGTACAGATGCCAAGGAAATACGACAGCACCAGGTTGTCGGCGAAGATGGCGCGCAGGAACAGTTCGGTCATCGGCGTACCTCGGCCACGTGCAGCGGGTACTCGTTTTCTTCGACCTGCGCGGTCCAGCGGCTGCGGATCAGCCAGATCAGCAGGCCCAGCACGATGAAGGCGCTGGGGGCCATCAGCATGAAACCGAGGGGCTGGAACCATCCACCGGCGTCGGGCCCCGGCAGGACGGGCTGTCCGAACAGCGTGCCCAGCCCCAGCAGCTCCCGCACGAAGGCCACCGCCATCAGGATCAGCGAATATCCCAGCCCGTTACCCAGCCCGTCGGCCATGCTGACGCCCACGGGATTGTGCATGGCAAAGGCCTCGGCCCGGCCCAGCACCAGGCAGTTCGTGACCACAAGCGACACGAAGATCGACAGCCGCTGACTAATTGCGAACGCATAGGCTTGCAGGACCAGGTCGGTGACGATCACCAGCGAGGCGATGATCGTGATCTGCAGGATAAGCCGGATCTGCGGCGGGATCTGGCGGCGCAACGCGCTGATGATCCCGCTCGAGGCGGTCAGGACTGTCGTCAGCGCCAGCGACATGGTCAGCGCGGTCGTCATCGACGTGGTCACCGCCAGCGCGGAACAGATCCCCAACACCTGCAGGGTGACAGGATTGTCCGAGATCAGCGGGCGGGTCAGGGTGCGGCGCAGGGACATCGGATCACAGCGCCCCGTCGGCCAGCGCGTCCAGCACCGGACCATATCCGCTGGGGCCCATCCAGAACCGAACCATGCCGCCGATCGCGTTGCCGGTACGGGTCGCGCCGGTGATGCCGTCGATCTCGTACTCGGTCTTCGCCTTGCCCCGCACGACGCTCAGCACGACCTCGCCGCTGTCGTCGGCGATCTGCTTGCCGGGCCACAGTGCCTGCCAGGCGGGTTCCGAGATCTTCGCGCCCAGGCCCGGGGTCTCTCCCTGCGATGTAATGGCCAACCCGGCGACGGTGTTCAGGTCCCCTTCGAGCGCAAGATAAGCCTCGATCACCGATTGATAGCCGGCACCATAGATTGGCAGGATCACCAGCTCGGTCCTGCCGGCGGATTTCAGCACGTTGATCTGCGCGTAATCCGGTCTGCGCCCGATGCCGGCGTAATCCTGTTCGGGCGTCAGTTCGCGGCTGGTGGCCGGGTCCGCCGCCAGCGCCTGCATGTCGACGGGACCATCGACATCCGGCGCAGGCTGTCCGGTGTCCAGCGCGACGACGATCGTTTCCATGCTGTCCGCCTGGGATTCGGCCAGGATGTCGGCCAGCGCTGGCATCGAGGCGATCAGTTCATCCAGTTTCGCCTGCCGTTCGGCGGCAAGATTGGCGTCGATCCGGGGCGACAGCAACACAGATGCGCCCGACACCAGGACCGCGCAGACTGCCGATACGGCAAAGGCCATCGCGATGGTCTTGCCCTGGCTGTCGGCGGGCAGCGCCAGCAACCTGCGCCAGAAGGCAAACGGGTTCGGTTCAGCCATGTCGGCGGCTCCTTCGGTGTTTGGCGGCGGCGATCACGCCCTGGTCGATCAGCGGCGCGGCGATCGACGCCAGCAACGCGGCGAACACGGCGGCCTGCGGCACCGCGCTGGCGCTGGCGACAAGCAGCGCGGCCAGCCCGCCGCCCAGCGCGCCATGGAGCCAGCGTCCGGCGGGGGTTGCGGCAGCGGCGACCGGATCGCCAAGAAGGAACACCAGCGCAAAGGCCAGCGCCCCAATGCCGGCGGTGGGCATTGTATCAGCGGAAAGCGCCAGCGCGACGATCCACCACGCCACAAGCGCACCGACGACGACCCCGACAGACAGGATGCCCGTCGCCAGCAGGATCGCGGCCGAGGCCGTGCATCCGATCAGCAATACCGCGCCCGCAGGCGGTGGCGTGGTGCCCGGAAAGGACAGGTACAGGAAGGCCAGCGCAACGGTCGCTGCGCCCAGCACGTTGCGCCCCCAGCCGCCGAAGACCAGTTCCCCGATGACCGTGCCAAAGCTGACGCCCAGGATGATCTGCCACAGCGCCAGGTCCTCCGGCGCCATCACCGCGACCGCCACGGCCGTGACCGCGCCTGCGGCGCTTGGCGGCACACCCTGCGCTGCCCGGAACAGTGCCTGCCACAGGGCTGTGACCGCCAGTCCCGCCACCACGCGCAGCAGCGGGTCCGCCCCGCGTTCGACAACCAGCGCGGCCAGTACCGGCAGCAGCGCGGCGGCCAGAACCCAACCGACGGTTTCGCGGTTCCAGACGCCGCCGGTCATGTCGCCATCTCCAGTTCGTCGAGTACCTTGCGCAGGGCCTGCGCAAGCCCCGTGTCGCCGCCCGCGGCGTAGTCCAGCAGGGCGATGTCCTCCTCAAGCAGGGCATGGCAGCCAAGGCGCGCGGCAGTCTCGACGTCGCCCGCCGACAGCGCGCGGATCAGCGGCATGGCCGGGATGGCGGGGCCAAGGGCCATGTCCAGCGCGCGGGTCGGGATGACGGCGGGCGGGCGCAATCGATGCGTCGCGGTGGGCCACCAGCCACGCTTGCGCGCCGGGCGTTCCGGCTGATCGGGCGCGACCGTGACCTGCCAGTGACGGCGGTGCAGGTATCCGCCCGCGTGCCCGCCCAGCGGAGAACCGGACAATAGACGCAAGTTTCCCGGCCGTACCTCGTCCGCAGTTAGCAGATCCAGCCGTGCGCCATGCGGGACGCGCAGCAGGCGGGGCGATGCCACGCCCGCACCGGACAGGGCGATCACGCGGCTGGTAGGCAACGTTCCGGTGTCGAGCAGGTGGCCGATCGCTACCGCGTCCTGCGCGTGGATCTGCCAGACACTCCGGCCGGGGTCCACGGGATGCAGCCGGTCGACAT
>JBFHFG010000309.1:0-4664 GCA_041583815.1 Halovulum sp. | reverse complement strand
GCGGTGATGAGCCACGAGATGCGGACGCCGCTCAATGGTCTTCTGGGTACGCTCAGCCTGTTGCGGGACACCGAACTGACCGACGCGCAGCAGACTTATGTCGACATCATGGACACCTCGGGCAAGCTGCTGCTGCACCATGTGAACGACGTGTTGGACATCTCGAAGTTCGAGGCGGGCAAGATCGAGCTGGCCAAGACGGTCTTCGACCTTGACGAGCTGCTGCAAGAGATCGTGGACAACCAGCAAGGCGTTGCCGCAAGCCACGGCAACAGCCTGTCTCACCGCTGGGTCGGCCCGGCGCCCGGCTATGTTGTGGGTGATCCGCTTCGCCTGCGGCAGGTTCTGCTGAACCTCGTCGGCAACGCGCTGAAGTTCACGCGCAACGGCGAGGTGACGATCGAAGCCGAGGCCGAGGCATCCTCGGGCGAGCAGACGGTCGAGTTCCGGGTGATCGACAGCGGCATCGGGATCGCCGAGTCGGATCTCGACATGATCTTCAGTGATTTCAAAACCCTTGATTCCACCTACGGCCGGCAATCCAGCGGCACCGGGCTGGGCCTGGGCATCGCCCGCCGCCTTACGCTGGCAATGGGCGGCGAAATCGGGGCCGAAAGCGTGGAACGCGAAGGCAGCGTGTTCTGGGCGCGGCTTCCGCTGGAAATGCGAGAGCGGCAGGATCCCGTGGCCGACGCCATTCCTGCCGGGCGGGCGGCGCGCGCGCTGAACGTGCTGGTGGTCGAGGACAACCGCATTAACCGCGTCGTCCTGCGCGCGATGCTGGAACGAGACGGCCATAGCGTGACCGAGGCTGACGATGGCGAGCAGGGCGTGGCGGTGGCCGCGACCACGCGGTTCGATGTCATCCTGATGGACATAAGCATGCCGGTGATGGACGGCGTTGCCGCGACGCGGGCAATTCGCGACGGCTCGGGCGCGTCACGGGCGGCGCCGATCCTTGCAGTCACCGCCCATGCCTTGCCCGAGGATGTCGAGGAATTCCGCGCCGCCGGCATGTCCGGCCACTTGACCAAGCCGATCGACAGGGCGGCGCTGGCCGAAATCCTGCAACGGCACGCAGGCGGCGGGCTTGACGCGCCGGTGCCCGCAGTTGTCGATCCGGCACCCGTCTCGCTGCTCGATGAGGAGAAGATCGCGGAACTCAGGGGCAGTCTGGGTGATGCGCCCTACCGTTCCTTGCTCGACCGGTTCGGGCACGAGGCTGACGACGCCATCCTGAAACTCGGGACGGACGGGGACGGGATGGCGAAGGACGAGATCATCTCGCTTCTGCACCGATTGGCGGGATCTGCCGGGACGCTGGGGATCGCACGGCTGCATCATGAGCTCTCGATGCTTCAGACGCAGGCCAAGTTGGGGAATGTTCTGGATCCGTCCGAAGTCGCCAGCCGCATGGGCCGGATCTGGTCCGAGACCCGTGACGCGCTTGCCGAAAGTATGCCCGGCTGACGGGCCTGCGGCTGATCTGGATCAATTTCCCCGGCAACCGTCTGGCCTAGGGATGGCTGATCCCGAACAAGCCGCCGTCGCAGGGGACTATTGCCGATGCAGATGATCGAGAACCGCACCTTCGACGAGATCGCGGTCGGCGACAGCGCCCAGACCAGCCGACTGCTGACTGCGCGGGATATTGACCTGTTCGCCATCGTGTCGGGCGATGTGAACCCGACGCATGTCGATGCCGCCTTCGCCGCGGACAGCCGGCATCATCACGTGATCGCCCACGGTATGTGGAGCGGCGCGCTAATTTCCGCACTTCTTGGAACGGAACTTCCGGGGCCGGGCACGATCTATCAGGATCAGCGGCTGACCTTTCACAAGGAACTGAGCGTCGGCGACACGGTGACGGCCCGCGTCACGGTGCGCGAGAAAATCGCCGAAACCGGGCAGGTCCGGCTGGACTGCGTCTGCGTGGATGCCGATGGCACCCAGGTGGTCGAGGGCGAAGCGCTGGTGCTGGCCCCGCGGCAGAAGATCCGTCGCGCGCGGCGCACGATGCCCGAAGTCGTGCTGCGCCGGCCCGGTGCGACATATGACGACCTGATCGCGATGACTGCTGAACTGGACCCGCTGACGACAGCGGTGGTTCATCCCTGCGATGCCGCGTCACTGGAAGGTGCGATGAGCGCTGCCGGACTCGGGCTGATCCGGCCGGTGCTGATCGGCCCCGAAGCGAGGATCCGCGCTGTTGCCGACGCGGCCGGGATCGAGCTGGACGGTGTGGAGATCTGCGACGCATCCCATAGCCATGCAGCCGCGCGCAGGGCTGTCGACCTGATCCGCGAAGGCCGGGCCGAGGCGTTGATGAAAGGTGCGCTTCACACCGACGAGGTGATGGCCGAAGTGGTGGACCGCGACACCGGACTGCGGACCGAGCGCCGGATGAGTCATGTCTTCGTGCTGGATGTGCCCAGCCATCCCAAGCCTTTGTTGGTTACCGATGCAGCGATAAACATCGCCCCTGACCTGGAAACCAAGGCTGATATCGTACGCAACGCGATCGACCTGGCCCATTCCATGGGGCAAGCTGTGCCCAAGGTCGCGATCCTGTCGGCAGTCGAGACGGTCTATCCCAAGGTGCCTTCGACGATCGAGGCTGCAGCATTGTGCAAAATGGCCGACCGAGGCCAGATCACGGGCGGCGTTCTGGACGGGCCGCTGGCTTTCGACAACGCGATCTCGCCGGCGGCGGCGACAGCGAAGGGGATTGTCTCCGAGGTTGCAGGGCAGGCCGATATCCTTGTTGTCCCTGACCTTGAGGCGGGGAACATGATCGCCAAGCAGATGATCTATCTGGCGGGCGCGCAGGCGGCGGGAATCGTGCTGGGCGCGAAGGTGCCGATCATGCTGACCAGCCGAGCCGACGACACGCGGGCGCGGGTCGCGTCGGCGGCGCTGGCCTTGCTGTTGCGCCGGCAACTGGTGGGGCTAGGCGGGTGACGCGGGCGCTGTTGGTCCTCAACGCCGGATCGTCCAGCGTGAAATTCGCGCTGCATGACCGCGCAGACGGGGCGTCGCTGGTTCGGGGGCAGGTTGAGCGTATCGGCCATGGCCCGGCCCTGCGCCTCGACGGGCAGACGCGGCCGCTGAACCTGCAGGTGGGCGCGGATCACGCCGCGGTTCTGGACTGGCTGATGGACCACTTGCCCGAGGTCAGTGGTCTGGAGGCCCCGGTCGCGGCTGCCCACCGCGTGGTGCACGGCGGCAGCGATTTCTCGGGTCCGGTGGTGATCGACGCGAGTGCATTGCGCCGTATCCGCGCATTGGCGCCGCTTGCCCCCGCCCACCAGCCGCACAACATTGCCGGAATCGAGGCGGTGGCCCGCCGATTTCCGGACCTGCCGCAGGTCGCCTGTTTCGACACCGCCTTTCACCGCACCCAGCCCCGGCTGGAGCAGCTTTATGCGCTTCCGCGCGACCTGACCGATGCAGGGGTTCTGCGCTACGGTTTCCACGGGCTGTCCTATGACTACATCGCCTCGCGTCTGCCTGACGTACTGGGGCCGCGTGGCGAGGGGCGGGTGGCTGTTCTGCACCTGGGCAACGGCGCGTCGATCTGTGGGATGGAGCGGCGGCGCAGCGCAGTGACCTCGATGGGGTTCACCGCGCTGGACGGGTTGATGATGGGCAAGCGCTGTGGCGATCTTGACCCGGGCGTAATCTTCTACCTCGCGCGCGAGCGTGGCCTGTCAATCGACCAGATCGAGACGTTGCTGGGCGAGAGATCGGGCTTGCTGGGCGTTTCAGGTATCAGCAGCGACATGCGGGATCTTCTGGCCAGCGACCAACCCGAAGCGGCCGAAGCTGTGGATCTGTTCGTGCTGACAGCGGTCAAGCAACTGGGCGCCACTGCCGCTGCGCTGGGCGGGTTGGATGCAATGGTGTTCACCGGGGGGATCGGTGAACATGCCGCCGAGGTTCGCGCGGGGATCGTCAATGGCATGGGCTGGCTTGGCGCTGAATTGGATGCAGCGGTGAACGCGGCGCATAAGACCCGGATCAGCCCGCGCGGCGCTGCCCTTCCAGCCTATGTGATCCCCACCAATGAAGAAGCCTGTATCGCGAAACAGGCGCTTGGCCTACTGACCTGATCCACGAAATGAGCTATCGTTCATTTCGTGGTGCGGCGCGGCTTCGGAGCAGCAAGACTTGGTCGCCTATGCCATCCCCTGAACCGAAATGCTTGCGGCCATCAGATCGCCCGGGGCCAGCGGCACCGCCGGCCAAAAACGTTTCTCAGCCCTTGTCCCGCTGATAGATCCAGTCGTGGTCGGGGTGGTTTTCGAACCGCCATTTCCGGATCGGCCCGGCCATGACGTTCAGGTAGTACATCTCGTAACCGTAAGGCGCCCCGCAGGGGTGGTGACCCTTGGGCACCAGCACCACGTCGTGGTTTGATACCGCCATGGTTTCGTCCAAACTGCCGTCTTCGGTGAAGACCCGTTGGATACCGTAGCCCTGCGCCGGGTTCAGGCGATGGTAATAGGTCTCTTCCAGATAGGTCATGCGGGGATAGTCATCTTCGTCATGGCGATGCGGCGGATAGGATGACCAGTTCCCCTGTGGCGTGAACACCTCGGTGACCAACAGGCTGTCGGCCACATCGCGATCCTCCATCGCGATATTGTTGATGTGGCGGGTGT
>JBFHFG010000308.1:0-4671 GCA_041583815.1 Halovulum sp. | reverse complement strand
TGTGGAGACCAGCAGCAATGCCGCTGCAGCACCGCGCCTCGCCGTGTTTCTGTCAGTCATATGCGTCTCCATTGCATCCGTATCGCATCAGGCGCATATACGAGACTGCAGTCCACAAACAATACAAGACGGCAGTCTTTTTATCTCGGAGGCCCGGAATGAACGAAGATGTGAAGTCCGCCGGCCGCCCGCGCGACGATGGCGCCGGGCCGGCGCTGAAGGACGCGGCGCGGCGGTTGGTCCGCGAACATGGCTATGGCGCGGTCAGCATCGGCCAGATCATCGCGGCGGCGGGCGTGTCGCGGCAGACGCTCTATCGCCGCTGGGACAGCAAGGCCGATCTGGTGCTGGAGGCGTTCTTCGACTCGGCAGGCGCGCCGCCGCAGGTTCCGCCGGGCGCGCCCGTGCGTCCGGTGCTCGAGACATTCCTGGTGCAGATCTTCCGCCATCTCGACCGCGACGGCGGTGCGATCCGGAACCTGATCGCCTCGGCCCAGACCGACCCGGCGTTCCTGACGGGCTTCCGCCGGAACTTCGTCATCCCGCGCGAGGATATGGTGACGGGCCTGCTGGCCCGCGCGGTGGCCGACGGCCAGCTTCCGCCGGGTTTCGACATCGCCACGGCGACGCAGATGCTGCATGGCGGATTCTGGTACCGGATGCTGAACGGCCAGCCGCTGACCGATGGTTTCGCGCGCGCAATGGTGGCCGCGATCTGGCCGCCGGAAACGGCAGTTTCACGGCGTTAACACTCTGGTTACAAACGGTTTCTGTTTTATATCATGGGGTTAAGGGGGTTTTCACTGTGAAAGCCCCCATTTTCATGGTGCAACACGCCGCCTGTGCCCGGCTGATCCTATGGCTCAGCGTTCGGGCAGCGGGATGAATTCGGCGGCATCGTCGGGCGGCAGGTGAAAGCGCCCGTTCTGCCAGTCTCCGGCCCGCCAGGCTTCCTTGGCGGCCTCGATCTTTTCCTTGGACGAGGCGACGAAGTTCCACCAGATGTGCCGCGGCCCACCCAGCGTCTCGCCGCCCAGCAATACCAGCCGCGCGCCCTGTTCCCCGGCTTTCACCGTGATCCGGTCGCCGGGACGAAATACCATCATCTGCCCCGCCGGGTATTCCTCGCCCGCCACAATGGCCGACCCGGCGACCACATAGACCCCCCGGTCCTCGTGATCGTCTGGCAACGGCAAGGCCTCGCCCGCAGGCAGCATGGCGTCGGCATAGAACATGTCGTTGAAGACCGGGATCGGCGCGGTCTCGCCCCAGGCGCGGCCCATGATCAGCCGCACCTGCTTGCCCGCGTCCTCGAAGAACGGCAGGTCCGAAGCGGCCCGGTGATGGAACGCCGGGTCGGTGTCCTCGTGTTCGTCGGGCAGGGCGACCCTGGTCTGGATCCCGAACAGCTTGCCCCCCGCAGCTCGCCGCGCGTCCGAGGTCCGCTCCGAATGGGTGATGCCGCGCCCCGCGACCATCCAGTTCACCGCGCCCGGCTCGATCTCCAACTGGGTGCCCAGGCTGTCACGATGCATGATCCCGCCGTCGAACAGGTAGGTGACCGTGCCCAGCCCGATATGCGGGTGCGGGCGCACGTCGATGCCCTGCTCGGTCAGGAACTCTGCCGGGCCCATCTGGTCGAAGAAGATGAACGGCCCGACCATCTGCCGCTTCGGCGCGGGCAGGGCGCGGCGCACCTCGAACCCGCCGATGTCGCGGGCGCGGGGCACGATCAGGGTCTCGATCGCGTCGACCTCGTCGCCGGTGGGGCAGGACGGGTCAAGGGCGGGGTTCCAGCTCATGGCGGCCTCCTTCGGCTTGCATGATGAAAGGTATGGGCCTCCGGACGCCGCGAACCAACAGCCGATGCGTCAGGAAACCGTTTCCCGCCGCGCGCCAATCCCATTCCGGCACGACATGCCTTGCGGGGGCGCGTGGCAGGCCCTACATCCGCTAACGATGGTCCGTAATCCTTTCTCCAAACGCCCGCTGGTGCCAGTCATCCGGCTTGAGGGCGTCATCGGTGCGACCGCCCGACCGGGCGGCAGCGCGATCAACGATGCCCTGCTGGCCCAACCGATCGAGCGTGCCTTCCGGGGCAAGCCCGCAGCGGTGGCCCTGCAGATCAATTCCCCCGGCGGTTCCCCGGTCCAGTCGGCGCTGATCGCCGCGCGGATCCGGCGGCTGGCCGACGAGAAGGGCGTGAAGGTCTACGCCTTCTGCGAGGATGTGGCCGCCTCGGGCGGGTACTGGCTGGCGACGGCGGCGGACGAGATCTATGTCGACCCCGCCTCCATCATCGGTTCGATCGGCGTGATATCGGCCGGGTTCGGCCTGCACGAGTTCATTGCCCGCCACGGCATTGAGCGGCGCGTCTACACCGCGGGCGAAGACAAGAGCATGCTCGACCCGTTCCGCCCCGAGCGGGAGCGCGACATCGAGCGGCTGAAGGAAATCCAGGCCGACCTGCACCAGGTTTTCATCGCGCAAGTCAAGGCGCGTCGCGGCGACAGGCTGGCCGAGGCCGATCTGTTCACCGGCGATGTCTGGCTGGGCGGCAAGGCGGTCGAACTGGGCCTCGTCGACGGCACCGCCCACATGGTGCCCAAGATGAAAGAGCTGTTCGGCGACAAGACCCGGTTCAGCATCAGCAAACCCAGGCGGGGCCTGCTCAGCCGTTTCGGCATGAGCGCCCCCGACCTTGTCGGCGCGGTCGAGGATCGGGCCGCCTGGGCTCGCTTCGGTGTCCGGGGATGATCGTCCGCGCCGTCCTGCTGTTCCTGATCGCGATCGCCGTACTGGGCATGTTCGGCCGACTGCGGCTGCCGCGCCTGCCGCGGCGCGGGGCGGGGCGGGCCCTGCCCAAGGCGCGCAGATGCCCCGACTGCGGGGCGGTCATTCCGGGCAAGGGGCCATGCCCCTGCCACCGGGACAGCTGATCCGCCGGGCCGGGCCGCGAACCGACCACGAAAGAAAGAAGGCGACATGGACCTATTTCTAGCCGCCGCAGGGCTGGTGATCCTTATCGTGGGCGGGGACATCCTGGTTCGCGGCGCCGTGGCGGCCAGCCTGCACCTTGGCGTGCCGCCGCTGCTGGTCAGCCTGACCATTGTCGCCTTCGGCACCTCGGCCCCCGAGCTGCTGATCGCGATCAAGGCCGCGCTGGAGAACGCGCCGGGGCTGGCGCTGGGCAACGTTATCGGCTCGAACATCGCGAACGTCTTTCTCGTGCTGGGTGTCCCCGCGCTGATCAGCCGCCTTCACACCCACGATTGCGACACCAAGGAAAGCTATCTTCAGATGCTGGCCGTGACGCTGGTGTTCATGGTGCTGCTGTTCCTCGGTCCCCTGACGATCTGGCACGGCGTCTTTTTGCTGGTGCTGCTGGTGGTGGTGCTGACGCGGATGGCGATGTCGGCAATGAGATCGCGCGACGGCCTGACCGACGATTTCGACCCGGCCGAGGCGGCGGCGCTGTCGAACGTCCGCGCGGCGCTATACATCCTGGTCGGGATCATCGCGCTTCCCATCGGGGCCGACATCCTGGTCGATGCTGCCCGCGCACTGGCCACCGATATGGGCGTGTCCGAAGAGGTGATCGGCCTGACGCTGGTCGCCGTGGGCACCTCGTTGCCGGAACTGGCGACCACGGTGATGGCCGCCATCCGCCGGCAGGCGGACGTGGCGCTGGGCAATGTCATCGGCTCGAACCTGCTGAACATCCTTGCGATCATGGGCATCGCCAGCCTGTTCGGCCCGCTGGCGGTTCCGACCAGCATGCTGCAACTGGATATCTGGGTGATGCTGGCGGCCGCGCTGCTGCTGGCGCCCTTCGTCCTGATGGGCATCAAACTGGGGCGGCGTGTCGGAACGGTGTTCCTTGTGGCCTATGCAGCCTACATTGTGGTTCTGTTCTGAGCCGGAGCGGAGGCAAGCGATGACCCATGGACCTGGCGGCGGCGCACTGGTGACTGGCGCGGCGCGGCGGCTGGGCCGCGCGATGGTGCTGGAACTGGCGCGGCGCGGCCACGATGTGGCGATCCACTATTCCACCAGCGCGGACGAGGCCGAGCAGACGGCAGAGGAGGCGCGCGCGCTTGGCGTTCAGGCCGAGACGCTGCAGGCCGACCTGCTGGACGATTCGGCCGTCGCGGCGCTGGTGCCGCGCGCCGTGCAGGCGCTGGGCGGGCCGCTGCGTGTGCTGGTCAACAACGCCTCGATCTTCGAGCATGACACGATCGAGACCGCTACGCTGGAAAGCTGGGACAGGCATATCGGGTCGAACCTCAAGGCGCCGCTGTTCCTGATGCAGGCGTTCGCCGCGCAATGCCCAAAGGGCGCGACCGACGCACGCGGGGAGCCGGTGGCGAGCGGGGCCGTGGTCAACATGATCGACCAGCGGGTGCGCAAGCTGACCCCACATTTCGCGACCTACACGCTGGCCAAGACCGGGCTGTGGGCGCTGACGCGGACCGCCGCGCAGGGACTGGCGCCGGATATCCGCGTGAACGGCATCGGCCCCGGCCCGACCCTACAGGGTGCCCGGCAGAGCGATGCGCATTTCCAGGGGCAGCGCCGCGCGACGATCCTGGAGCGCGGCTCGGACCCCGAGGAAATCTGCCGGACGCTGGGCTTCATTCTCGACTCGCCCGGGCTGACCGGCCAACTGCT
>JBFHFG010000307.1:0-4692 GCA_041583815.1 Halovulum sp. | reverse complement strand
GCGAACAGGGCGTCAACCCCTCGAGTGCCTTCGTGCGATTGTCAGCGGTGGCGCAGGTGCGGGGGCATCTCGGCAATTCTGCGCAACGAGACCTGCGGCGCAGAAAAAACGCGGCCCTGTGGAGTGACACAGCGCGCCATCTCAGGGTTTGCCAGGACGATCAGGTCCGCGGTGCTGGCGTTGATGGCAGCCTGCACGACCTTGTCGTGGCCCGAGATATCGCCAAGTTTCAGACGGTCATGTGCCTTGGGCAGCGCCACCAGTCGGACAGTTGCCGCGCCCGAGATCGCCCCGAACAGGCGCCCGACCGCAAAGGCGTCGTCGGGGTCGGCATACAGGACCTCGGCATCCTTGCCCGGCGCGCACGACGCAAGCTCTTCGGCTAGCAGGCGGTCAGCCGCAAGGCCGGGATCGGCGGCACGGGCCAGGTGTAGGCTGGTCAGCAGCACCGCATCGTTCCCGGCACCGATGCGCTTCAGGTGAAAACGGACTTCCTCGGCTAAGCCATCATCGACGCCCGAGGTGCGGGCGCGATGCTCCAGATCCGTGCGCAGATGGTGGGTGAGGCGCATACCGGCGGGCGCCGCAGCCTCGTAGGCGGCGATGCTTGCGACCGAAGTGTGCAAGCACGAAACGCGCAAGCAAGGCTCCTTTGCTGTTCGGGCATGGTTGATCCTGCCCGCTGTGATCGTTTTCCCAGGATGGCGGACAGACGGGGCCTCGCTTTGACGCGAATGGGGTCTTTTGGCGTCGGATCGGTGGCCGCCCTGCTTTTCAGAGGGGGGGATCGAGCTGTTCGATCATCCGGTCGAGCCGTGCGTCGAATGCCGCCTGTACGTCCGGCGCGGGTTGATGCCCGGTGATCCGTTGCAGCAGGGGATCCGGCGCTTCTATGGCGGAACCTGAGAGTTGCTGCAGCACCGCGTGGCCGCAGAACGGTACGTGGACTTCCGAATAGCCACCCTCGTGCACCATCGCCAGGCGCCCGCCGCACAGGCCGTCAGCGGCGTCCATCACCTGCGCGGTCATGTGGCGGAAAGTCTCGGCGCTGCACAGCATCCGGGCCAGAGGATCCACGCCCGAGGCGTCGAAACCACAGGCGACCACGATGAGGTCCGGCTGAAAAGCGGTCAGCGCGGGCAGTACTGCGCGTTCCATCGCCGCCAGATAGCTGGCGTGCCCCGCGCCCGCGGGCAGCGGAAGGTTCAGGTTCGCACCGAGCCCCGCCCCGCAGCCGCGATCCTCGAGGCCGCCGGTATCCAGCGGATAGTTTCGTTCCTGATGCAGCGAGATCGTCAGAACCTCGGGATCCTCGTAAAAGATCGCCTCGGTTCCGTTGCCGTGGTGCACGTCCCAGTCCACGACGGCGATATGCCGGGCCAGGCCTTCGGCCTGCACCGCGCGGATGGCGACGGCGATATTTGCCAGCAGGCAGAAGCCGTTGGACCAGTCGGGCAGGCAGTGGTGCCCCGGCGGGCGGGAAAGAGCGTAGGCGTTGTCGACGCGCCCCTGCAGAACCGCCCGCATTGCTTCGATGGCCAGACCGGCGGAAAGGGCGGCGATCTCGTATCCGCCGGGGCCGAAGGGGGTGCGCAGGCCGATTTCCCCGCCGCCGGCATCGGACATGGCCTTGAATGCGTCCAAATAGGCGGGCGGGTGCACCCGTTCCAACGCGCGGCGATCGGCAGCGGCTGCGCCTTGCATCAACAGGTCGCTTTCCAGCCCGGTTGTGCGCAACAGGTTCACCAAGCGGCGTTTGGTCTCGGGGCTTTCCGGGTGTCCACCAGCCGCGATGGGCTGTACCAGTCCTCCCGCAGGAACGGTCAGTGCGTAAGAGCCGCCGCCATGCCAGAAGCAGCGTTCGTCCCAGAAGAAGCCTGTGCGCCGAACCATTTTCAACGCACCGCGGTCAGGCACCGAGCAGCGCGTCGATCTCGGCGCGCAATGCCTCGACTTCCCGGGCGGCGGTGGATCGCCCGCCAAGTCCCAGTGCCGTGGTGCCAGCGGCAAGTCCGTTTGCAAAGGCGACACGATTGCCCAGCATCGACTCGAGCATGTCTGCGCCTTCGGTCGCCAGGATCTCGCGCACCGCATCGACTGCGCCGCCACGCGGCGGCACCCGGTTCAGTACTACCCGTGCCGGGGTCTTCTCGCGCGCGGCCATCTGCAGGACCGGCGCTGTCGCCCAGGCGTCCAGAACCGATGGCTGGCATGGAACCAGTACCAGGTCCGATGCCCGCAGCGCAGACTCCAGCAGGTTGGAGGCGTTACCGGGGCAGTCGATCAGCGTAACGTCATGCTTGCGCGCCAGGTCGCTGATGTCCGATCCCGCCCGCCAGCCGGCGCTTTCGATGCACTCGAACGGATGGGCGTGTTGGTGTGCGACCCACTGCGCAAGCGAGCGTTGCGGGTCCAGATCCGCCAGCCCCACCGATCGTCCGGCCCTGACCCATGCGTGCGCGAGATGCGCCAGGACCGTCGTTTTCCCGGCACCGCCCTTCTGCTGTGCGAACACGATGATCATGCCGAGGGCCTTTCGCTTTGTACTTCGTGACAGCAGCACATGCCTGCGCTGCGCGCAAGTCGGCTCAAACGGGCAGCGTCGGCAAGACGATGGGTTCCGCGTGGGGGACCGGTGTCGCGAAGGCGTCGGCGAAATCCGCAGTCCCTGCGGCGATCATCGCAGCGCGGATCGGGCCGGCGTGGGTGACGATGATCACGTCGCGCAATCCGGCCAAGGCCGCGATGACCCGGTCCTGCAGATCCGCGAAGCGTTCTCCGCCGGGGGGCGCGCGGTGGATCGGATCTTCGGCCCAGGGATCACTTTCGCTGCGCGGGATTTCGGTCCAGGGGCGTCCTTCCCATGTGCCGAAATCCAGTTCCAGTAGGCGGTCGTCGTATTCGGGTGCAGGAAGGTCCCGCGCATGGCTCAGCGCTTCGGCCAGTCCGCGGCAGCGGGTCGATGGGCTGGCGATCACGCGTCGCGCATCCGGTGCCCGAAGCACGGCCTGCGCAATCTGCTGTGCGTGATGTGCGGCCAGCCGGACGTCGGTTCGGCCATAGCAGATCCCCCGAGCCGAAACGCTGGGATGACGGAAAAGCGTCAGCCCCATGCCGCCGCCAGGGCAAGCAGGACCGAGGTTTGAACGACCTGTTCGGTCGCTCCCAGTCCGTCGCCCGTGTGCCCGCCAAGCCTGCGCATCAACCGCCAGCTGACCACAGCCCACGCCAGCAAGGCTGCGGCAAGGGCCCACAGGGCTACAATCCCTCCGACCAGCAGGGTCAGGACCACGGTTGCGGTGATCGACAGCGCCAGCGGCCGCCAACCGCCATCGCGCCCGCCCTGTGCCAGGCCGGAAGGCCGCGCGTAGGGCAGAGTGCCGATGCTGAGGGTCAGGGATGCCCGTGACAGCAGGTTGGCGACCACCAGTGCTGCGATTCCAACACCAACGCCTAATGCTGCCAGTGCTGTCACCCGCAATAGTAGCGACAAGCCCAGCGCCAGCGCGCCATGCGCCCCGATCCGGCTGTCTCTCATGATCTCCAGCGCGCGGTCCCGGTCTGCGCCGCTACCCAGACCATCCGCAAGGTCGGCCAGACCGTCCTCGTGCAGGCCCCCGGTCAGCAGGGTCTGAACGGTGATCGCGATGCCTGCCGCGGCCAGGGGCGGGAAACCGATCCAGCGCGACAATCCCCAGCACAGCCCGGCCAGAACACCAACGATCAGCCCGGCCAATGGAAACCAGCGCGTCGCACGGGCCAGGTTCCAGTCGGGTACCCCCCCGAATGGCAACGGCAGGCGGGTCAGGAAGCGCACGGCGTTCAGGGCGTGCTGGAATTCAGTTCCTTGGATAGGCATCGGTATCGTAGTTCCTGGGGTGGTCGACATCGGCACATGGCGCGGTAACATACGACGGGTGAGGGACCAATGAATGCAGGGGGCAGCGGAATGTCAACGCGCGGCGCAATGGCTGCCGAAATCACCGGAATCCTCGACGAGAACGGAACGTTCTCGGTACGGGTGACGCCCGGCGCGTCGAGCGACTCCATCAAGGTCGATGGCGACCGACTGGCCGTGCGTGTCACGGCGCGCGCCGATGGCGGAAAGGCGAACGCTGCCGTGACCAAGCTGATTGCGCGGGCGATGGGGCGGGCGAAGTCGGACCTGGAGCTGGTGCGCGGTAACACCGCGCGCGACAAGGTGTTTCGCCTGCTGGACTAGTCGTCGGACGGTCGCCGCACATAAGCGCCCTCGGGCAGGTCAAGCGCGGCGCGCAGATCCTCGATCTGGGCCATGCTCAACGAGATCTTCATCACCTGCCCCGTGCGGGTGTCCAGTTGCTCGACCGTCACCGAATCGTCGAAACAGGTGATCGTGACGTCCTCGGTCCCGGGGGTGGCGTTGTCGTCGATCAGCGTGATGACGGATGCGTCGAATTCGTGTTCGATTGTAAACATGAGCAAACCCTATGCGCAGTTCGGCGCTTTGCAAACACGGACATCGCGGGTCGTATTTGCCTGTGAGGGACAAAGAAGTATCTGATGTGGCGGAACCAGGAAACAGGACAAGCGCATGATCCGGATATTCGTCGTACTGACTGCGCTGGTTGCGGGGTGCACGCCGATCGTCATCCAGCCCGGCGGTGGCACGTCTTCCTCTACACCTGCCACCAGCACCCCTGCGCCGACCTC
>JBFHFG010000306.1:0-4692 GCA_041583815.1 Halovulum sp. | reverse complement strand
GGCCGCGCGACCGAAGAGGTCGAGGCGGCCCGTGCCGCCGGTGTCCCGGTCGAGGTGGTGCCCGGCATCACCGCCGCCACCGCTGCTGCCGCGACCTTGCAGGACAGCCTGACATGCCGTGGGGACACCGACACCGTGGTCCTGACCACCGGCATGTGCCGTCCCGGCGATCCGCCGCCGGACTGGGCGGCGCATGTTAGACCGGGCACGACGCTGGTGATCTACATGGGGGTGGGGGCTGCGGACCGCATTGCCGAAAGCCTGATGACCGGCGGGGCCGGACCTGCGACACGGGTGGATATCGCCGTCGGCGTCTCTACCCCGGACCAGCGCGTGATCCATGCGCCGCTGGCCGGGCTGGCCGAGACTCTTGGGCGTGAGAACGTCACCGGTGTCGCGCTGATCATCGTACGGATCCCCAAGCAACCTCAGGCGATGGCGATCGCGGCGGAATAGGTGGCGCGCTCAGCCTGCGGGCGGGATTACGCCCTTGCGCAGCGCGAAGTTGCCGAAAAACCGGGTTTCCTGCGTCTGGATGATGGCATAGGCCGCGCGGGCGCGGTCGTAGAAGGCAAAGCGCTCTATCGGGATCAGTGGCCAGCTCTTGCCCTCGGCGGCGTCGATCACGGCCTGCGCCTCGGCGTGTACGGGCGGAATTTCGTCCGGCGTGTCCCCGACCTGCATCCGGGCGGCGGCATCGTCGGCAAAGCTGTCCAGCGGATAGACGGACAGGACCGCGCGGGCGACTTCGGGGGCGGGGCGATCGATCCGCAGCAGCCGTCCAAGGCCGCTTTTCCGCGCCACCGACTCGGCCGGGAAGTTGGTGTCGCACAGGATCAGATCGTCGCCATGCCCCATCGCGCACAGCACCTGCAACACATCCGCGTTGAGCAGCGGATCGATTCCCTTGAGCATGATTTCCTGCCTCCCTGTTTTCCGGCGGACCTTACGGAGCGGTCCTGCGCGGTGCAACCATGCTGCAGGGGTGACACGCCCGCAAACCCTTGCGCAAGCCGGGTTTCGCGAAATCCGAATACCTTTCGATACGTCGGGCGAGGGCCGGCTATCCCACTGGCTATGCACTTGTCCGCTTACCCCGGTTCCCCTTCGTGCCCCGGTCGCTAGGTTGAGACATGTCCCGTCCCAACCGGATGCGGACCTACCGTCCGGCGACCGACGCGACCCCCCAATGCGGTTGGGCCGGCTCGGGCAAAGTGAAATGGGCCACCGGGCCTGTTTCACTGCGCCCGCGGTAAAATCCTCACAGATCTCCAGTGGTGGCCTTTTCTGCAAACTAAACCGTGATATGAGGAACGCAACGAACATCAAACGGCATCCTCGGGGGGAACGCATGGCGCTTGCGACACGGAAATGGGACAGGATCGGCAACGGAGGCGTCGACCTGACGACGCTGGGATTCGGCACCGCGCCACTGGGCAATCTGTATCGGGCCATTCCTGATGAAGAGGCCGACGCCATCCTTCAGGCCGCCTGGGATGGTGGTGTACGCTATTTCGATACCGCGCCGCTTTACGGGTTCGGACTGGCGGAAACCCGGCTGAACCGGTTCCTTCGCGACAAGCCGCGCGACGAATACGTCCTGTCCACCAAGGTGGGCCGCCTGCTGCGCGCCTGCCCGCCGGAGCAGCGTGACGGGATCGGGAAATGGTTCGACGTGCCTTCCCGCCAGGAGGTCTACGACTACACCTATGACGGCGTCATGCGCTCGGTCGAGCTGTCGCTGGAACGGTTGGGTATCGAGCGGATCGACATCCTCTACGCCCATGACATCGACGTGCCGAACCATGGCTCTCGCGCAGCGGTCAACGCCAAGGTCGACCAGTTGATGGCGGGCGGCTACCACGCGCTGCTTTCCCTGCGCGAGCAGGGCGTGATCAAGGCTTTCGGGGCCGGGGTCAATGAATGGGAGGTCTGCCAGCAACTGACCGAACGGGGCGACTTCGACATGTTCCTGCTGGCCGGGCGCTATACGCTGCTGGAACAGGAATCGCTGAAGACCTTTCTGCCGATGTGCGAGGCGCGCGGGATCGGGATCGTCATCGGCGGCCCGTACAATTCGGGCATTCTGGCGACGGGCCCGGTCGAGGGCGCGTATTACAACTACGATACCGCCCCGCCCGAGATCATGGACCGCGTCGCCCGTATCCAGGCCGTCTGCGAAGCGCATGGCGCGCCCCTGGTCAGCGCGGCGTTCCATTTTCCGCTCAGCCATCCCTGCGTGCTTTCGGTTATCCCCGGCGGGCAAAGCGTCGGGCAGATGCAGCAGAACCTCGAGATCGCGGGGCAATCGGTTCCCCCGGCCCTGTGGGCCGCGCTGAAGGCCGAAGGCCTGCTGCGTGCCGACGCCCCGGTGGAGTGACGGCCATGCAGATCGACGCTCACCAGCATTTCTGGAACCCCGCCCGCGGTGACTATGACTGGATGCCGAAAGGCCACCCGATCATCGACCGCCCCTACAGTCCCGCCGATCTGGCCCCGGAACTGGCGCGCCACGGGATTGACCGCACGATCATCGTGCAGGCCGCCGCTTCGGTCGAAGAGACGGCCTACATGCTGGGTATCGCCGATGCCACGCCCTCGGTCGCCGGGGTGGTTGGCTGGATCGACTTCGAAGACCCGGACCAGACCCGCGTGCTGCAACGGCTAGCGGCGCATCCCAAGTTTCTTGGCGTGCGGCCGATGATCCAGGATATCGCCGACGTGGACTGGATGCTGCGCGACGACGTGGACTGGGCGTATTCCGCGCTGGCGAAGTTGGGCCTGACCTTCGACGCGCTGGGCTTTCCGCGGCACCTGGCCAATTTCGCCAGGGTGCTGGACCGGCACCCCGATCTGAAACTGGTCATCGACCACTGCATGAAACCGATGATCCGCGAGCATTCGGCGCAGACCTTCGCCGACTGGTCCGCGGGCATGGCGCGCCTGGCCGAGGCCGGGGCGTTCGTCAAGCTGTCGGGTATCGTGACCGAGGCGGGCGAGGGCTGGACCGTGGACGACCTGCGCCCCTACACCGACGAGGTGATCCGCCTGTTCGGTCCGAAACGGGTCATGTGGGGCAGCGACTGGCCGGTGTGCCTGAACGCGGGCAGCTATGCCGACTGGCGGCAGGCGGCCGAAACGCTGACCGCCCACCTGGACCGCCCGGCGCAGGCCGCCATTTTCGGCGGCACCGCGCAGCGTTTCTATGGTCTGACGGCCTAGTCGTCGAACCGGCTGACCGGCGCGCCTGCGATCGGCGAGGGCATGGCAAAGACACCGCCCGAGTCGGGCGCGGCGGCCAGCGCCTCGTCGCTCAGGTTCACGCGGATGCTGGTGAAATAGATCGTCTTCAGGTCCGGCCCTCCGAAACAGACCATGGTCGGGCGCGGCACGGGCACCGGCAACTGCTCCAGCAACTCGCCCTGCGGCGACCAACGGTTCAGCACGCCCGCCGAGACGCCGGCGGACCAGTAGTTGCCCTCGATGTCGGTCGCGCCGCCGTCGGGGCGGCCCTGCGCCTCGGTCGGCTCGGCGATGCGGGTGCGGTTCTTCATGCTGCCCGAGGCGGGGTCGAAATCCCACCGCTCGATCCACTGGCTCTTGCTGTCGGCATGGTACATCGTCATGCCGTCCGCCGACCACGCCAGGCCATTGGTGGTGCGCAGCCCGTCCAGCCGTTGCTCGACGCTGCCATCCGCGCCGACGCGGAACAGCGCGCCCAGCGGGCGGTCGTAATCGGCATTCTCCTGCATGGTGCCGACCCAGAAGGCGCCGTCGGGGCCAACCTTGCCGTCATTGGCGCGGCTGCCGGGGGCCGCGTCCAGCGTCGCGATCCGGGTCGTGTCCCCGGTGCGCGGATCGAAGATCACGACCTCGAGCCCGGTCGCCACCACCAGCCGCCCGCTGCGGCACAGGCCCATGCTGCCGGTGGGGCCGGGAAAGCTCCATTCCTGCTGTGCGCCGGTCGCGGGGACCAGCGCATGCACCTTGCAGGCGGGGATGTCGCACCAGTACAGCGTTCCGGTATCGCCGTCCCAGACCGGGCTTTCGCTCAGGCTGAATGGGCCCTTGGCCACACATTCGATGCTCATGTCTCGTTCCTCGTGGATGCCGTGCGCCGTGAAATTCGGCGATAGGGTGGTGCTGTTTCGGGTGATGGCAAATCGGGTGGTGCGGTCAGACTCCCAAGTCCGGGCCTTCGCAGGCCAGCGGGGCAGGGGTTCTGGCGGATAGCCGCAGCTCGGACGGGTCGCCCGATGGCAGGCCCTGCATCCGCGCAAAGAAATCCGAGCCGCGTTCGGTAAAGACCCAGCATTGCGGCGACGGGGAATCCTCGTAGACGAAACACAGCGCGTCGCCTGCCTCGTACCAGAACCCGTGGGCGCAACTGCCATCGGCGTATTGCCAGATCACCCGGCGGCCCTCGAGGTACTGTTCCGCGCCGTAGGGCGCGCCGCTCTGGCTGAAGCGCAGGGTCTGGCCGGTGCTCATCGTCTCGAAGCGCTGGGCATCGACCAGCGCCTCGTCAGCCAGCGCGGCCGGGGCGGCCAGGCAAAGGGCTGCGATCGCGAGCGTCCGCATCAGCTTGTCAGTTCCGGCCCGCACGAGGCAGGCACGTCGGAAATCTGCGTCACGGTCTGTATCGTGCCGATGCCGGTGCCGTCCTCCAGCACCGGGATCACCAGGATCTGG
>JBFHFG010000305.1:0-4710 GCA_041583815.1 Halovulum sp. | reverse complement strand
CCGCTGCCATGTTCGCCGAGGAGCGTAACCCTTCGACTTCGGTGGCTGGAAAGCGGGTCTCGGCGTCGCGCGCCGTTTCACAGTTCAATCGCGTTGTATCCAGAGTTGAGCCCGTGGCTGAATCCTTCTGTAAACGCGAGACGGCCGATATTCCGAATTTCAACTGCGATGTTCAAATCGTCGTTGATGCTGATAGGCCTGAAAAGAATGCTTATCAGTATTATAGCAAAAACGGTTCTCCGGTCGCGGCATTCACGATCCCGATGATCGCGGACGCGCGGAATGAAGATGAACTCGCTTTCGTGATGGGGCATGAGTTCGGCCATCATATTGCAAGGCATATTGAAAAGCAGCGTCAGCAAGAAATGGCAGGCATGCTCATCATGGGAATGCTGACCGCTGCCGGCCAAGCTGCTGCAAGTCACAACAATCCTTATCGGTACACCGGGAACGATAGTTGGGAGCTGCAGCGGAACATGGATCTTGGCGCGGCCATAGGAAACAAAGCGTTCTCTCAGACCTATGAGTTAGAGAGCGATGTGATTGGCGCGTATATCGCGAAGGCCGCAGGATACGATCCGGTCGTCGGAGCGCGGTATTTCGCGCGGCCAGAGCCTACGAAGCTTTCGAATGGACAGTTGAGTTTCTGGGGGACGCATCCGCCGGATGCCGAGCGAATTGCAACGGTGCTTGCTGCTGTTGACAGGATGGACGCTCAGCTTGATCTACAGAAAGAGTCTAGCGGACGTTGACAGGCGCTGACTGGGGGCGGCACCGGCTGAAGATATGCCGGTGCCGAGTGCGTTGGCTCATTGCGCAAGTTCGCGCAAATCGCGCGACGCAGCCCGCCACGCCATTCCTGGCGCAGGTTTTGTCCTTAGGGAGTGTAGTAGCATTGGCCACTTTGGTCGCTGTTACCCCGTCCCAAACAGCCCCTCGATGTGGTCCATCGCCAGTTCGACGAGATGTGCGTCCGCTCCGCGCCCGGTGAATTTCAGGATGAACCCGTCCACGCAGCGTTCCCGCCGCAGCACCAGGTTGTGTTTCAGGTGCACCACGCGGCGCGGGCGGCCGGGGCGCGACTCGGGTGCGTCGGGGCGTTCGCGCAGCATCGCCTCGGCCTCTTCGACGTAGGGGCGCAACACCTCCCATTCCCGCCCGGCGTTGCGGTGGGCGAGGGTTTCGAGGGCTGCGTCCATCACCTCGGCAAAGCCCTGGCGGATCGCGGTGGACAGGCGCAGGCACTGGTTCAGCGACAGTTCGCGGCCGTGCAGCATGTGATCGCCCAGGTGCTCGATCACCTGTCCGACCGCGCGGATCCGGCTGCGCTTGGTGGGGTTGGCGAACTTGTAGAGCCCGTCCACCGCATCGTCGATGGAGCTGAACAGCCCGCGGTCCGTCGCCTGGACGGCGATCATCGCCCGTTCCCAGGGCGTGAGCTGTGAGCGGATCTCGTTCTCTTCGACCATCTCGCGGTAGAATTGCGCGACCTCGCGGGGCGGGCGGATGAAGGCGGGGATCTCGTCGACCGTGGTCCAGCCCTCCTCCAGCAGTTCGCGGAAGGCGGTGATCCGGCGATAGCCCGCCAGCAGCCCGTAGCGGCCCGGTTCGGTCAGCTCGAACACCTCGATCGGCTGGCGCAGGCTGCCGGTGAAGATGGAGTGCTTGAGCTCGCGCATTTCGTCCTCGTCCAGCGCGAGGCGGTCGCGGACCAGCACGTGGTCGTCGATATGGGCGAGCGGGATGAGGGTGATTTCCTGCGTCATGCGTCCGGTCCTTGCTGATGGGACCGGAAGCATGGGCAAAGATTGGTTAACGCCGCGTGGTGTTGCGTTACGGGCGTTTGGGCAGGTCGGTGAGGATCTGCTGCGCCGCCGCGCGGGGGTTCTGCGCCGCGTGGATCGGGCGGCCCACGACGATGTGGTCGGCGCCCGCGTTGATCGCATCGGCGGGCGTGGCGATGCGTTTCTGGTCGCCCTGCGCGCTGCCCGCCGGCCGCACGCCGGGGGTGACGATCAGCTTGCCCTGCGCCTGCGGCAGTGCGCGGATCGCCGCGGCCTCGGCCGGCGAGGCGATCACGCCGTCGGCCCCGGCCTCCAGCGCGCGGGCGGCGCGTTCGGTCGTCAGTTCCGCGATGTCGCCGGGTTGGATCAGCATGTGGTCCAGGTCGGTCCGGTCTGCCGAGGTCAGGAAGGTGACGGCCATGATCCGGGTCGGGCGGCTGCCGCGCCCCTCGGCGGCGGCGGCGACGACCGACGGGTCCCCGTGCACGGTCAGCAGGTCCAGGTCGTATTGTGCCACGCCCCGCACCGCCGCGGTGATCGTCGCCGGGATGTCGAACAGCTTGAGGTCCAGGAAGATGCGTTTGCCGGACTGCTTGAGTTCGTCGGCCAGGGCCAGCCCGCCTCCGGTCAGCAGGCCGAGGCCGATCTTGTAGAACCCGACCGAGGCGCCGAGTTGCTGCACCAGGTCGAGGTTCGACAGGGCGTCGGGGCGGTCGAGGGCCACGATCAGGCGGTCGTCGGCGTGGGTCATGGGGGTCTCCTGCGGTTTGGCGGGTTTTCGCGCATGGGCGGCGTTCGCGCAAGGGTGTGGGAACAGGGTGCGCGGCGGCGGCGTTTTTCCGGCATGTGAGAGGAGGAGATCATGGTCGACGAACGCGAGATCGTGCGCCAGCACACCAACCCCCGCCCCGGGTATGAAACCACCGACGGGCGGCCCGCCGCGCCTTATGGTGCCAGGTCCGAGCGTGGCGGCGTGATGATCGTGGCGGTGGTGGCCATCGTCGTGATCCTTGGCCTGCTGCTGGTCTTTGCCGGTGGTGGCGATGACGACGTGGTCGTGGAGCCTGCCGCGACTGAGCAGGCCCCCGAGCAGGTCCCGGTGGTCGAGCCCGACGCCGCCCCGCTGGAGGGTGATGCCGTGGCCCCGACCGAGGTGCCCTCGAACCCAGCCGAGGCCCCTGCGGACACTGCGCCACCGGCGGATGCCGCGCCGGAGCAGACCGCGCCGGCCGAGGGCCAGTAAGCGCGCCGGATGGGACGCCGGAAACCGGGCAGGGCGGGGTGAAATCCGCCCTGCCTGTCTTGTTCACGTGTCGAAGTCTGCCCATATCCTGTTTCAGATACCAACCCGAGGTCCCGTCAACGCGTGCTTCGTAGAAGGCGCAAGGCACGGGGCGCTGAAACGGAGACGAGTATGAACTTCGAGAAGTTCACCGAGCGGGCCCGCGGTTTCGTGCAGGCCGCCCAGACGATAGCGATGCGCGAAAGCCACCAGCGTTTCGTTCCCGAACATCTGCTGAAGGCCCTTCTGGATGACGACCAGGGGCTGGCCGCGAACCTGATCAAGCGCGCGGGCGGCGACCCGGCGCGCGTGACCGGTGCTGTCGAGTCCGCGCTCGACAAGCAGCCCAAGGTCGAGGGCGGGCAGACCTACATGGATCAGCAGACCGCCAAGGTCTTCGGCGAGGCCGAGAAGCTGGCCGAGAAGGCGGGCGACAGTTATGTCACCGTCGAAAGGCTGCTGACCGCGCTGGCCGTCACCAAATCCCCCGCCAAGGATGCCCTGGCCGAAGGCGGTGTCACCGCACAGGCGCTGAACGAGGCGATCAATGACCTGCGCAAGGGGCGGACCGCCGACAGCGCCAGCGCCGAGGACACGTTCGAGGCATTGAAGAAGTACGCGCGCGACCTGACCGAGGCTGCCGAGCAGGGCAAGATCGACCCGATCATCGGTCGCGACGAGGAAATCCGTCGCGCGATGCAGATCCTGTCGCGCCGGACCAAGAACAACCCCGTTCTGATCGGTGAGCCGGGTGTGGGCAAGACCGCGATCGCCGAGGGCCTGGCCCTGCGGATCGTCAACCGCGATGTGCCCGAAAGCCTTGAGAACAAGAAGCTGATGGCGCTGGACATGGGTGCACTGATCGCCGGTGCGAAATACCGTGGCGAGTTCGAGGCGCGCCTGAAGGCGGTTCTGACCGAAGTCACCCATGCCGCGGGCGAGATCATCCTGTTCATCGACGAGATGCACACGCTGGTCGGTGCGGGGAAAGCGGACGGGGCGATGGATGCCTCGAATCTGCTGAAACCGGCGCTGGCACGGGGCGAACTGCACTGTATCGGTGCGACCACGCTGGACGAGTACCGCAAGCATGTCGAGAAGGACGCGGCTTTGGCCCGGCGGTTCCAGCCACTGATGGTCAACGAGCCGACGGTAGAGGATACGATCAGCATCCTTCGCGGCATCAAGGAGAAATACGAGCTGCACCACGGCATCCGGATCTCGGACCGGGCGCTGGTGTCTGCCGCGACGCTGTCCAACCGCTATATCACCGACCGCTTCCTGCCGGATAAGGCCATCGACCTGATGGACGAGGCTGCCAGCCGCCTGCGGATGGAGGTGGACAGCAAGCCCGAAGAGCTGGACGCGCTGGACCGCGACATCATGCAGAAGCAGATCGAGGCCGAGGCGCTGAAGAAGGAAAGCGACGAGGCGTCGAAGGATCGGCTCAAGACGCTGGAGAAGGAGCTTTCGGTGTTGCAGGAGCGGTCGGCCGAGATGACCGCGAAATGGCAGGCCGAGCGGGACAAGCTGGCCGGGGCACGTGACATCAAGGAAGAACTGGACCGCGCCCGTGCCGAGCTGGACCAGGCCAAGCGCGAGGGCAACCTGGCGCGCGCCGGTGAATTGCAGTTCGGCGTCATT
>JBFHFG010000304.1:0-4719 GCA_041583815.1 Halovulum sp. | reverse complement strand
TTGCGGATGTCCTGAAGGGTAACGGTAGCCATCTGATCTTATTTCTCGCTTTCGACGAGGCCACGGATGAACAGCCTCTGCATGCCGATGACGACGAGTACCGGCGGAACCATGGCAAGGATCGACGTGGCCATGATCACGGGCCAGTCGGCAATATCGTCGCCGCTGGGGAACATCTGCTTGATGCCCATGACGATCGTGTTCATCGACGGGTCGGTGGTGATCAGCAGCGGCCAGAGGTACTGGTTCCAGCCGTAGATGAAGAGAATAACGAATAGCGCGGCGATGTTTGTCCGGCTCATCGGCAGAAGGATGTCGAAGAAGAACCGCATCGGTCGGGCGCCGTCGACGCGGGCGGCTTCGGCCAGTTCGTCCGGTACGGTCATGAAGAACTGCCGGAACAGGAACGTGGCGGTGGCAGACGCGACAAGTGGCAGGATCAGCCCCTGGTAGCTGTTCAGCATGCCGAAATTCGCGATCACCTCGTAGGTCGGAACAATACGCACCTCGACCGGCAGCATGAGTGTCAGGAAGATCAGCCAGAAGAAGACCTTTCTGAGCGGGAAGCGGAAATAGACGATCGCGAAGGCCGACAACAGCGAGATCGCGATCTTGCCCAGCGCGATGCCCAGCGCCATGATCGCCGAATTCATCAGCATCAGCGCCACGGGCGCATTGATGCCCGAACTCAGCGCCTTGCCGTAATTCTCGAAGAACCGGTCCCCCGGCAGCAGGGGCATGGGCGGGCGCACAATGGCCTGCTGCTCGACCGTCGATGCGACGAAGGCCAGCCAGATCGGAAAGAAGATGAAGGCAACACCGATGATAAGCCCAAGGTGGGTCAGCCACAGCCCCGCACCACGCTTCTGAACCATCCCATCGGGCAGCGGCTTGCGCGGTTTGGCTGGCGGCACAGCGGCGGCGAGCGGATCACGAGCAGTCAATAGTGCACCCTCCTCTCCACGAATTTGAACTGCACCACGGTCAGCAACGAAACGACGAACAGAAGGATCACTGATTGTGCCGCGGAACTGCCCAGGTCCTGACCGACGAAGCCGTCGGCATAGACCTTGTAGACGAGGATCGTCGTCGCCTGCTGCGGCCCGCCGCTGGTGATGGTGTGGATCACGCCGAAGGTTTCGAAAAAGGCGTAGATGATGTTCACGACCAGCAGGAAAAAGGTCGTCGGTGACAGAAGCGGGAAGACGATGGTTCGGAACCGCGTCCAGAATCGTGCGCCGTCGATGGCGGCCGCCTCGATCACGGAGCGGGGGATGGCCTGAAGGCCTGCGAGGAAGAACAGGAAGTTGTAGCTGATCCGTCCCCAGGCGGATGCGACCACGACGAGGCCCATCGCCTCGTTGTCGTTCAGAACATGGTTCCAGTCATAGCCCAGAAGGCCCAGGTACCAGGTCACGACCCCGACACGGGTGTTGAACATGAACAGCCACAGAACGCCCGCAACCGCAGGTGCAACCGCATAAGGCCAGATCAGCAGCGTGCGGTATGCCGAAGAGCCCTTGATCAGCCGGTCCGCCAGAACCGCGAGGTACAGCGCCACCCCCATCGAGACCAGCGTGACCAGAGTCGAGAAGATCGCCGTCGTCACGAAAGAGGCGCGATAGTACGGGTCGCCCAGCAAGTATTCGAAGTTGCCCAGGCCCACCCATTGCATGGACAGTCCGAAAGGGTCGGGAATGAACAGAGACTGCCAGATCGCTTGTCCGGCGGGGTAGAAAAAGAAGACGGCGGTGATCACGATCTGCGGCATGACCAGCAGAATCGGCAACCACAAGCCCTTGAATGTGACGCGTTTTTCCATGGCTTCCCGGCGTGCCCGTCCCGATCACCGACCGGGACGGGCCCTTGGTTATCGCTTCAGCGGGCAGCCTGTTCGAACCGGCGCAGAAGTTGGTTTCCACGCTCGACAGCGGAATCCAGGGCCTCTTGCGCGGTCTTGTCGCCGGTCCACACGGCTTCAAGTTCCTCGTCGATGATGCCACGGATCTGATCGAACGAACCTAGCCGCAACCCCTTGGAGTTCGCCGTCGGCTCGTTGGCGGTCATCTGCATCACCGCGATGTCGGTACCCGGGTTCTCATCATAGAAGCCCTGCTCGCGCGTAAGGTCGCCGGCGGCCGAGGTGATCGGCAGATAGCCGGTGTCCTGGTGCCATTTCGCCTGGATTTCGGGCGAAGACAGGAAGTTCAGGAACGCCGCGACACCCTGGTACTCCTCTGGTTCGTGCCCGGCCATGACCCAGAGCGAAGCGCCGCCGATGATAGTGTTCTGGGGCGAGTCCTTCAGCGCGCTCCAGTAAGGCAGCGGGCGCACGTCGAATTCGAATTCGGCCTCGGACTTGATGCCTGCGTAGCCGGCCGAGCTTTCGGTGAACAGCGCGCATTCCCCGGCGCGGAAGTTGGCGCCGCCCTCGTTACGCCGACCAGCATAGATGAATTTTCCGTCCTGCGCCCACTCGCCCATCTTGCCGATGTGGGTGACTTGCGGTTCGGCGTTGAACACAAGTTCGGTGTCGGTGCCCCCGAAACCATTGTCCTTCGTGGCAAACGGAACGTCATGATAGGCCGAGAAGTTCTCGAGGTGGATCCAGCTTTGCCAAGCGGTGGTCATCGGGCAGTCGACGCCTGCCTCTTTCAGCTGATCCAGCACCTCGCCCACCTGCTCCCACGTGGTCAGGTCCGTGTCAGGGTCGATCCCCGCCCCTTCCAGCATATCGCGGTTCACCCACAGCACGGGCGTCGAGGAGTTGAACGGCATCGACAGCATCTGCCCGTCGGGCGTGGTGTAGTAGCCCTTGACCGAGCCGATGAACGCATCGGGGTCAAAGTCTGCGCCGGCCTGCTCCATCAATTCGTAGACGGGCACGATCGCGCCCTCGGCCGACATCATCGTGGCAGTGCCTACTTCGAACACCATCAGGATATGAGGCTGCTCACCGGCGCGGAATGCCGCGATCCCGGCATTCAGGGTTTCCGAGTAGTTCCCCTTGTGGGTCGCGTTTACCGCATAGTCGCTTTGGCTGGCGTTGAAGGTTTCCACCTGCTCGGCCACCAGTTCGCCAAGGCGGCCGGTGAAGGCGTGCCAGAACTCGACTTCGGTCTGAGCCGTCGCTGCTTGCGTGCCCCCAAGCACCGCCGCGAGGGCAAACATGGATACTGCGTGTTTCATGGTCTTTCTCCCTAGTTTGTCGTGGGTCGCGCGGTTGAATGGCGACCCTTTGAACAAGTTTCCGGCGGTTCAGCCGCCTTTGCGTTTTTAGCGTATCATGGCCTTTCCAGAACGAAGTCGGGGCCGATTCCCGCCTGCGCGATCGCCGCCATGGCATCGCTCTCGGCGAAACAGCCGTAGCCCGAGACCAGCGCCGAGGCGATACCCGCCGCCTGAGCGCCCAGTATATCCGTGTGCAGGCTGTCACCCACCATGACGATCCGGCTTTTGGGTGGACAAGGGTTCAGCCGGGCAAGTGCAAGATCGAAGATATTGGCGAACGGCTTGCCGAAGAATTCGGGCGCAATGCCCGTTCGATCTGCCAGCCGGTGCGCGAAGTGCCCCGGCTCGACCGAAAAACCTTGCTCGCGCGGCGCGACGATATCCGGATTGCCGACAAGCACCGGACGGGGCCGTTGCCGAAGGGCGTTTTCCAGCAACGCCTGCCGCGCATCGGTCCACGCTGCGCTGCCGACCAGCAGAAAGCCTTCGACCTCGGCATAGGCGCCCTCGTCCTCTTCCAGGTAGACCAGGTCGAGTGCTTCCAGATCGCGCAGCCCGGTAGAACGTGTCGCCATCAGCCCCCAGCGGCGCCCCTCGCGGCCCGACAACGCCGCCAGCAGAGTAAGGCGGCTTGTCACCACATCCTCGGACCGGAAACTGAAGCCGAGCCGCGCGTATTTCTCCATCAACGCCTGATGAGGAAAACCGGCAGCGTTCGAGACCACCATCACGCGCTTGCCCCGTTGGCGCAGCCCCTCAATCCGCTCAGCCACGCCGGGAATGGCGGTCTCGCCGATGTTCAGCACGCCGAACGCATCCAGCAGGAAGGCGTCGAAACGTTCGGCCAGATCGTCCAGGGTCCGCACCATTTCCGTGCCGGTCGGGCGCCCAGCGGGGGATGGCAGCCGGTGGCGTACCGCCTCGTAGGCCTCGAAGGCCATATCGAAGGTCATCTGCATCAGATGATGGCCCCACGCACCTTGGCCGACACCCACTCGCTGATCACCACGGCAAACAGGATTACCAGCAGGATCAGGCTGACCTGCGGCCACGCCAGAACGTTCAGCGAAGCCTGCAGTTGCAGCCCGATCCCGCCAGCCCCCACCAAGCCGAGAACCGTGGATTCGCGAATGTTGATGTCCCAGCGGAAAACCGCGATCCCGGCAAAAGCGGGCAGGATCTGCGGGACGATCCCGTAGGCCATGACCTGCCAGCGCGAGGCGCCGGTGGCGGTGATGGCCTCCACCTGGGATGCGTCGATTTCCTCGATGGCCTCGTACAGCAGCTTGGCGCAGAACCCGATCGAGCGGATCGCGATGGCGACAACACCCGCGAACACGCCCGGCCCGATGATAGCGATCAGCAGCAGCGCCCAGATCAGCGAATTGATCGATCGGGTCGAGACGATGATCAGCAACGCAATCGGGCGCACGATCAGCCGTGACGGGGTGGTGTTGCGCGCGGCCAGAAAGGCGACCGGCACAGCCA
>JBFHFG010000303.1:0-4728 GCA_041583815.1 Halovulum sp. | reverse complement strand
GACGGCGCGAACATGAATGCGATGGTCGGTATTGCTCAGCCCGGCAAGATCGGCGGCGACGTCAGCCACCTGAACCTGCATAAGACCTTCTGCATCCCGCACGGCGGCGGGGGCCCCGGCATGGGGCCGATCGGCGTGCGCGAGCACCTGGCGCCCTTCCTGCCCGGCCACCCGCATACCGGCGGCCAGACCGGGCCGGTGTCGGCTGCACCGTATGGCTCGCCTTCGATCCTGCCGATCTCGTGGGCGTACATCCTGCTGATGGGCGGTGCAGGTCTGACGCAGGCGACCAAGGTCGCGATCCTGAACGCGAACTACATCGCCAAGCGGCTCGAAGGGGCCTACGAAGTGCTCTATACCTCGCCCTCGGGCCGGGTCGCGCACGAGTGCATCATCGACACCCGCCCGATGGAGAAGTCGGCAGGCGTTTCCGTCGAGGATGTTGCCAAGCGGCTGATCGACAACGGTTTCCACGCACCGACGATGAGCTTCCCTGTTCCCGGCACGCTGATGGTCGAACCCACCGAAAGCGAACCCAAGGCGGAACTGGACCGGTTCATCAACGCGATGCTGTCCGTCGCCGTCGAGGCGCAGGCCATCGAACGTGGCGAGATGGATGCCGAGAACAACCCGCTGAAACGGTCGCCGCACACAGTCGAGGATCTGGTGGGCGAATGGGACCGGCCCTACAGCCGCGAACAGGCGTGCTATCCGCCGGGGGCGTTCCGGGTCGACAAGTACTGGCCGCCGGTCAACCGGGTGGACAACGCATATGGCGACCGGAACCTGATCTGCACCTGTCCGCCGATGGAAGCTTACGCCGAAGCGGCTGAATGAGGGATCCCGCCTGAGGGCGGGTTAGCCACCGGGCCCGCCGAAAAGCGAGCCCGGTGATCCCGACACGGCCCCCGTCTGCCAAGGCCGCGCCGGACGGAAGCGCCCCCCAATTGCGCTTCCGTTTCGCTGTGCGCCGCGGCTGACTACCCTGAACCTGACACCCGCCCCGAAAGACCGGCGTTACGGTTTGAAAGCCGCGTTTCCGCTGCGGCCGGACGCCCGCCCGCAATGTCTGTCCGATGGAACCCGTTTCACCGGCACGCACACGCGTCGCTCGGTTCGTGTCTTGAAAGGCTCGGGCATCCTGTCCCGTGCCGTTCCGCTGCCAATCGACCGCCCCGTTACCCATTCGGTCATCTGAACACCTGCCCCGCTTCACCGCGGGTCAGCGCAATCGTTAATCGGAACTGGCTGACCACTGCAGCTTTGAACTGGATACTCCGGCAGAATTTTGCCCACAAACCCCGATTCCATCAACTCTTATTGACCATCAACGGTGGCGAATACCCATGAATCACCCGAATACGGGCAATAATTCTCCCCCAACACAACCCTGAATTGTTCACATCGCAAGGCGAGCATTTACGTCCCCAACTAAAGCCCCACGCCGGTCAGCACGGACATTGCCCGTTCGAGGCGCCGCAAACTGTGAGGAAAGCCACGACAGGTCAAATCTCCATGGCGCAGTCAGGCCTTACCTTTTGCCGGCCATCTGTGCCATTCTGCCGATCCGGCCCTGACTACCTGTTTACGGAGACACCTGCAGCATGATCCTTGTGGGCGGCGAGAACCTTATCGACTTCATCCAGGATCCGTCGGACGGCGGCCATCCGGTCTATCGTGCCGTCCCGGGCGGGGCGCCTTTCAACGTTGCCAAGGCGACCGCGCTGCAAGACGTGCCGGTGGGTTATCTCACGCCGTTCTCGACTGACACGCTGGGACAGCAATTGCAGGCGGACCTGATGAAGGTCCCGAACATGACTCGCCTGCATCCCGGGTCGGACCGCCCCACATCGCTGGCGATCGTGTCGCTGACCAATGGACAGGCCCACTACCAGTTCTACCGCGAGGGCACGGCCGAGCGGGACGTGACGCACGCCTCGCTGGCCGCGATCGTTCCGGATGACGCGCAGGCGTTCTTCATCGGCTCGCTGGCGATCACCGACGGGCCCGATGCCACGGCATGGAGTGCGTTGTTCGACGACCTTGCCGATCGCGGCCTTTTCACCGCGCTCGACCCCAATATCCGCGCCGCCTTCATCCATGACCGTGCCGGCTATCTTGAGCGACTGGATCACCTGCTTGCGGGTGCGGATCTGGTGAAACTTTCCGACGAGGACATCGCCTGGCTTGCGCCCGGCGAAGATCCGCGTCGGGCGGCTCGTGGGATTGCCGGTCGCACATCTGCCGGTTTGGTGGTGCTGACGCTGGGCTCGGAAGGGGCGTTCGCCATTACCGCCGAAGCCGAGGTCGAGGTGCCGGTCCACCCGGTACGTGAACTGAAGGACACCGTCGGCGCGGGCGACACGTTCATGGGCACCCTGATGGCCGAAACCCGGCGTCGGGGCCGTCTTGTCCGGGGCGGCCTGAAGGGCCTGCCGGGGGCCGAGGCGACCGAGTTCCTTCAGGTGGCGGCGCGCGCTGCCGCGATCAACTGCGAGCGCTCGGGCTGCAACCCGCCGACGCTGGCGGAACTTCAGACCAGCTAGACCGGCGAGGCACGGCGTGGACAGGCTGTCGGTGATGAAGGCGTTCTGTCGCATCGTGGAACGCGGCAGCTTCGCCCGCGCCGCCGAGGACATGGGCGTCTCTTCGGCATTGCTTAGCCGCGAGACCAAGCTTCTCGAGGCCAGTCTGGGTTGCACCCTGCTGGCCCGCACGACCCGCAGCATGGCGCTGACCGACCACGGCCGCCAATATTATGACGAGGCCCGCCGCCTCCTGGCCGAGATCGACGCGGCCGAAGACCGCGTGCGCAGGGGCGCGGGCCGGATTGCAGGGCGACTTACCATCAATGCTCCGCAATCTTTCGGGCAGATCGTGCTGGGCCCGGCCCTGCCAGGCTTCCTGAAGCGCCATCCCGAGATAGAGGTGGTCCTGTCGCTGGACGACCACGTGGTCGACATGGTCGAAGGCGGGTTCGACCTGTCGATACGCATCCGGGCGGATCTTCCCGATTCCGGGTTGATCGCCCAGCGCATCGGCCAGGTGCAGCGCGGGCTTTACGCGTCGCCAGCCTATCTGGAGAAACATGGCACACCCACTGACCCGGCAGACCTGACCGACCATGAGGCAGTCAGCTACCTGCTGGTGGACCGGGCCGACGGCTGGCCGCTTATCGGTCCGAAGGGTGAAACGGCAGTCAGGATCCAGCCGAAACTGACGGTCGGCAGCAGCCTTGTCCTGCGCGACCTGCTGCTCGCAGGCACGGGAATCGGCGCCCTGCCGGATTTCATCTCCGACCCCGAGGAACGCGCCGGCCGGCTGGTTCGCGTCCTGCCCGACCACCGGATGAGCCCGCGGCATGTCTTTGCCGTCACCACGTCACGGCTGGGGTCGGACGCGCGGACGCAAGCGTTTTTGGATCATCTGCGAGAGGTGCTCGCCGGGGCGGGCTGATTATTCAACCTGCGTAAAGAATGATTTGCGCCCGGCCCGGTTATTCCGCACCGCCGCGCAACGCATCTTACCGGCATCGAAACCCCGGAGGATGCAATGACACGCACGACCCCTTATATCTCGCGCCCCGACACGACGGCAGCGCGGATCCTGGTTCTCTACTACTCTGCCTATGGCCACATACGGGCCATGGCAGAAGCCGAGGCCGATGGCGCCGCCAGTGTGCCCGGCACCATCGTCGACATCCGTCGCGTACCCGAAACGATGCCGGAGGCGGCCCGTAAGGCGGCAGGCGTCGTCCCGGATAACACTCCGATCGCTCAGGTTTCCGACCTGCCATACTATGACGCGATCATCTTCGGGACACCGACACGGTTTGGCGGCATGGCCTCGCAGATGAAGCAGTTCATCGACATGGCCGGCGGGCTGTGGGCGCGCAATGCGCTGGTCGGCAAGGTCGGGGCGGTCTTCACCTCGACAGGCGCGCAACATGGCGGGCACGAGGCTGCGGTGCTGAGCAGCCAGCTTCCGCTGCAACATTTCGGAATGATGGTTGTGGGACTTCCCTATTCCTTTGCCGGACAGACCCGGATGGATCAGATCATCGGCGGCTCCCCCTACGGCGCGGGAACCATCGCCGGCGGAGACGGCTCCCGCCAGCCTTCCACGACCGAACTGGAGGGCGCGCGGTTCCAGGGGCACCACGTCGCGCAGATCGCCGCGCGGCTGGCCGCGGCGCCCGCGCGTGAAGAACGGGGGGCCGCATGATGAGACGCCCCATGCTGACGCTGGACTTCTTTCATGACGTGGTTTGTGGCTGGTGCTTCAATATCTCGCCACGACTGCGCCAACTGGCACAGGAACTGCCGCTGGAGATCCGACACCGGACCTTCGTGCTGCAGGACAGTCCGGCACGAATGGCGGAGGTCTTCGGTTCACTTCCCTGGGCCAAGCGGGTGATCCTGGAACACTGGGCCGCGTGCAAAGCTGCCAGCGATACGCCCGACCGCTTCAACATCCAGGGTATGCGCAAGGCCCCGTTCGACTATCCGCACGGCCTGCCCGGCGCGCTGGCCTGCAAAGCCGCCGAGCGGATGGGCGGGCAGGACGCGCATTGGCGGTTGTTCGACGCCATACAGGCCGCGCACATTACACAGGCCCGAAACATCGCCGACCGTGCGGTGCTGAAACGTATCGCCGAAGAGGCTGGCCTCGACGGGAAGGCTGTGCTGGCGACTATGGACGAACCAGCTATCCGCGATCAGGTCGAAG
>JBFHFG010000302.1:0-4732 GCA_041583815.1 Halovulum sp. | reverse complement strand
TTGGCACTGGTGACAGCGCCTTTCGTGGTGCTCACCTGGCAGCCCGTCGCCGCTGGCGAATGGCTGCCCCTGCTTGCCATCGGCCTGTTCGCGCAATCCGGTCAGTTCTGCTTCCTGCAAGCCCACAAGCGGGCCGAGGCCGGATTCCTGGCGGTGCTGGGCTACGGCTCGCTCGTGATCTCATCCTCGGTCGGCTATTTCGTGTTCGGCGAGGTGCTGACTTTGCCCTTCGTGTTCGGCGCAGTGCTGATCGTGGGGGCAGCACTATGGTCCAGCCTGTCCGCCCGGCGCGGCAAAGCAGTTCGGGGGCCGCGCCAGAACCCGCACTTGTAATGCGGCGCATCCTGCGCAATGCTAGGAAAACCTACCAATCAGTAAGTTAATAGCATTGTACGCCGGGACCATCAGGTGAAGCTTTCTCTCTGCAACGAAGTCATTCGCGATCTGCCTTTCCCCGAACAGTGCGCCTTTGCCGCCACCGTGGGGTATGCCGGGCTCGAGATCGCGCCGTTTACACTGTCCGACACGCCGCACCTGCTGCCGCCGGCCCGCATCGCCGAGGTGCGCAGGATGCTGGCGGACGCCGGGCTGGCCTGCTCCAGCCTGCACTGGCTGCTGGTCACGCCAGAGGGGCTGTCGGTCACGACCACCAACGAGGCGGTGCTGACGCACACGGTCGACGTGATGCGCCGGCTGGTCGACCTTGCGGCGGAACTGGGGGCCGAGGTTCTGGTCCACGGCTCGCCCAAGCAGCGGATGCTGCCCGACGGCGATACGACCGACGCCCGGCAACGCGCCGTCGACTGCTTCCGCGCCGCGGCCGAAGCCGCCGAGGCTGCGGGCGTCACCTATTGCGTGGAACCCCTGGCGGCAACCGAGACGAATTTCATCAACACCGTGGCCGAGGCCCGCGACATCGTCGCCCGAGTGGGAAGCGACGCGTTCCGCACCATGGTCGACTGCTCGGCCGCCGGGCAGGAGGATGGCGACGTTGCCGCGCTGCTGGACCGGGAACTGCCGGGCGGCATGATCGCCCATGTACAGGTCAACGACCCCAACCGGCGCGGCCCAGGTGAAGGCGCGCTCGAGTTCGCGCCGATCCTGCGCACGCTGATGGACCACGGTTATGATCGCTGGGTGGCGGTCGAGCCGTTCGACTATCGCCCCGATGGTCCGGCCTGTGCGGCGCGGGCCGCCGGTTTTCTTCATGGTATGCTGCAAGGCCTGAAATGACTGATACACCGACCCTGATCCTTCAGGACGTCGCTTTCTACGAACGCGACGTGCCCTTCAGAATGCCATTCCGGTTCGGCGTCGTCACGTTGACCGCCGCACCGCAGGCTTTCGTTCAGGTCACGATCCGTACCGCCGACGGGCGCGAAGGCCGGGGTGTTGCGGCCGAAATGCTGGCGCCGAAGTGGTTCGACAAATCGCCCGACCTGACCAACGAGGACAACTTCGACCAGTTGCGCCGGGCACTGGCCATCGCCGCCCGGACCTACGGGGCGCAAACGGACCCGCACACCGCCTTCGGCCTGCATGCCGCATGCGCCGACCTGCACGCTGCCGAGTGCACGGCTGCGGGCCTGCCACCGCTTGTCGCCAGTTTCGGCGCCGCGCTGCTGGATCGCGCGATCCTCGACGCGCTGCTGCGCCTGCACGAGGTCAGCGTCTTTGATGCCGCGCGGGCAAACCTGTTCGGACTGGACGGTCGCTTGACCCCGGAACTAGACGGGTTCGACTTTGATGCCTTCCTGGCCGCGCGCCGCCCCGCCAGCCAGATCGCGCTGCGCCATACCGTCGGCATGGTGGATCCGATCACCGATGGCGACGTGACCGAAGACAGCCGCGTGGGCGACGGACTGCCCGAAACGCTGGAGCAGGTCATCGACACCTACGGCGTCACGCATTTCAAGCTGAAGGTCGGCGGCGACATGACCGCAGATATCGACCGCCTGACCGCGATCGCCGGGGTTCTGGACCGCTTGCCCGCCTACGTGGCCACGCTGGACGGAAACGAGCAATATGCCGACGTGGACGGCATCCTGGCACTATGGCACCGGATTGGCGAGACCCCTGCCCTGAAGCGACTGGCCGAGAACGTGCTGTTCATCGAACAGCCCATCGGCAGGCATGTCGCGTTGAATTCGGACATATCGCCGCTGGCACGGGTCAAGCCGGTCGAGATCGACGAATCCGACGGAGAGCTGGATGCATTCGTACAGGCGCGGAATCTGGGCTATACCGGGATCTCGTCCAAATCCTGCAAGGGCTTCTACCGCTCGCTGCTGAACCGGGCGCGTTGCACCCATTGGAACGCCGCCGAGGGCGTCGAGCGTTTCTTCATGTCTGCCGAGGACCTGACCACGCAGGCGGGGATCGGTGTGCAGCAGGACCTGGCGCTGGTCTCGCTGATCGGCTGCACCCATGTCGAGCGCAACGGCCACCACTACGTCCGCGGTTTCACCGGTGCGTCGCGCACGGAACAGGACGCATTCCTGCAGGCGCACCCCGATCTTTATCACCGCCCATCCGACACCGTCGTTCTCAGGATCAACGGCGGGCAGTTGTCTGTCGGCTCTCTCGATACGCCCGGACTGGGTAGCGCGGCGATGCCCGATTTCGCGGCGCTAAGATCCTGCGACTACACCACCTGACCGATCGGAACCTTCGGAGAAGACCATGCAGAAACGAAAACTGGGGGCGCTTGGCCCCGAAGTCTCGCCCATCGGGGTCGGCGCGATGTCCTTCGCGGGTGTCTACGGTAACACCTCGGAAGAGACAGCGCACCGGGTGCTGGATGTCGCCCGCGACGCGGGCGTCGATCACATCGACACGTCGAACGTCTATGGCATGGGTGTATCCGAACAGTACATCGGCAGCTACCTCGCCCGCTGCAAGGGCGAGGCGCCCTTCCGGATCGCGACCAAGGCCGCGATCAGCCGTAACCCCGATACCGGTGTCCGCACCTTCGACAACAGCCCCGAGCACCTTGAGGCTGAACTCGACGGCAGTCTCAAGCGGCTGGGCGTCGAGCGCGTCACGCTGTTCTACGTCCATCGCCGCGACCCGCGCTTCGAGATCGAGGAAGTGACCGAAACGCTTGCCGGCTTCGTGCGCGCGGGCAAGGTCGAGCACATCGGCTATTCCGAGATCGCTCCCTCGTCCCTCCGCCGGGCCGCCGCGATCCATCCCGTCGCCGCCGTGCAGTCGGAATATTCGCTGTCCACGCGCTATCCCGACCTCGGCCTTGTCCAGACCTGTGCCGAACTGGGAACGGCGCTGGTCGCGTTCTCGCCGGTTGGGCGCGGCTTTCTGACGGACACCCCGACGGACCAGAAGAAGGTTGCCGAACTCGACTTCCTGAAGGCCAACCCGCGCTTCATGTCGCCGAACCTGGAAGCGAACCTGGAATACGCCGCCGCGTTCGGCCGTCTGGCCGCAGACATGGGGACAAGCGCCGCCGCGCTTGCGATTGCATGGCTGCTGCACCGGGGCCCGCATGTCATCCCGATCCCCGGCACGCGCGATGTCGATCACATGCGCCAACTGGCCGACGGCATGCACCTGTCGCTGTCCAGCGAGGACATGGACCGCATCGAGTCCGTCCTGCCCGTCGGCTGGGCGCACGGGGACCGCTACAACACCATGCAGTGGGACGGACCAGAACGTTATTGCTGATCCTGCGGGGCGCCCGCATCTGCGTCAGCGCCCCAGATCGCCGTCTGGTTCCCGCCCAGCTTGGAATGGTTCAGCGGTCGCCATGCCGCCGCCAACGCCTCGAGGGCGGGGTCCCGTTCAAGGGTCAGATAGGCCTCGAGCCAGGCGATATTGAACCCCTCCAGCTGCCGCGTGCCGTCGAAATAGGTCTGCACTTTGCCGGTGCGGGCGCGCGTCAGGCGGCCATCGGTCAGTTCGGACACCGTAAAGCGGACGACGCGCGTCAGGGCGCGATCACACTCTGCGGTGATCGGAATGTCACGTGCCTCCAGAAGCACCGCCGTCACTGCCAGCGGCGTGACCGCGTGCAACTGGTAGTGCAGCGCGTGGCGCCCGCGCGTCATTTCCTGCGGCAGGCTGCCGTCCGGGTTGGCAGTGCAAAGGACATAGGCGGTGGACCATGTTGCCCAGGCCCGCATGATCTCGTCACCGGTCAGGTCCGCCGTGGCAGCCGCGGCCAGCGCGGCCCAGGCGCGCAGGTTGCCCTGCCGCGCCCCGTCAGGCGCCCCCTGCTCCCAGAACCGCATCTGTGCGTGCACCCGGCGCGACAGCCAGTCTGACACAAGTTCCACGGAGGCACGGTCTTCCGCGTGAGGCGTAACCTGCCGAAGGGTCAGGGCGAAACCGGCCAGCCGCGACCCGACCGTCAGGCGCGCCGCCGTGCTGTCAAGCTCGGCCAGGGCACCGGCCTTGGCCCATTGCGCCATTTGGCCCACGACACAAGCCGCCACCGCGGCCCGATCCGTGTCCGGCACGTAGATCGTGTTCGCAAGGTCGGCCAGGTCACGCAGGAACCCGTCGACCGGGGCAAGCGCCGCATCGACCTCGGCATCAGCCTCATGGTCCAGTACGGCGCGATTCGGACTGTCATCCCGATAGCGGCTGCCGTAGTCCAGCGCATGCACAGGCGCGGGGGCCGCGGCACAATCCTGCGGTGCGGGTCCATCCGCCGCGACCACCGGAGCCGTCGGCAGGACGAAAGCCAGCGCTATCGCCAAGGCACAGTTCAGCC
>JBFHFG010000301.1:0-4741 GCA_041583815.1 Halovulum sp. | reverse complement strand
TCGCGCCGCTGATCTTCATCTATGTCGTGGACATCAACCTTGGTCTGTTCACCATTCACGCGCAGCTTGTCGGCCTGCTGATTTGTGCCTGGATCGTGGCCTTCTTCCCGATCCTGTCGAACACGACGCTGGGGCTGAACTCGGCCGATCACAACCTGCGCGACCTGTTCGCGATCTACGGGGCTACGCGCTGGCAGAAGCTGCGGTATCTGCAACTGCCCTCGGCGCTGCCCTATTTCCTGGGCGGTCTGCGCATCGCGGGCGGGTTGAGCCTGATCGGCGCGGTGGTGGCGGAGTTTGTCGCCGGCACCGGTGGTGTGGGGTCGGGGCTTGCGTTCCGTATCCTGGAATCCTCGTACCGGCTGCAGATCCCGCGGATGTTCGCGGCACTGTTCCTGATCGTGCTGACCGGGGTGGCGATCTATCTGGCGATCACCTGGCTGACGCATGTATTGCTGCACAAGTGGCACGAGAGCGCGATCAAGCGGGAGAATTGATTTGGATTTCATCGCATTGCCCGAAACCGGCCGGTACCGGCTGGAGAACCTTGTCGCGCCTGCCTGCCTGATGGGCCAGCCGGGGGCGGGACTTGTCCCGGCGCCGGTGACGGTCGAGGACGGGCGCATCGTGGACGGGCCGGCCGAGGCGGTGCTGGACATGGGCGGGCGCATGCGCCTGCCGCTGGGCGTCGACATGCACACCCACCTGGACAAGGGCCATATCTGGCCGCGCGCGGCCAATCCGGACGGAACGTTCGACGGCGCGCTTTCGACCGTCGGTGCGGACCGGGTGGCGAACTGGTCGGCCGAGGACGTGCGTGCCCGGATGGACTTCAGCCTGCGTTGTGCGTGGGCGCACGGGACGCGGGCGGTCCGGACGCATCTGGACAGTCTTGCGCCGCAGGATGCGGTTTCCTGGCCGGTGTTCGACGAGATGCGCGCCGACTGGGCAGGGCGGATCGACCTGCAGGCCGCCTGCCTGGTGCCCATCGACATGGTCGAGGATGGCGGCGACTTCCGCGTGCTCGCCGACCGCGTACAGAAACATGGTGGCGTACTGGGTTGCGTCACCTTCCCCGCGCCGGATCTGGATGACCGGCTGGACACGTTCTTCCGCATGGCGATGGAGCGTGGCCTCTCAACGGATTTCCACGTCGACGAGACCATGGATCCGGACAGCACCACGTTGAACGCTATTGCCCGCTCGGTTCTGCGCACCGGCTTCGGAAATGACGTGGTGGTCGGGCACTGCTGCTCGCTTTCGACCCAGGACGAAGCCGTGGCCGGACGTACTCTTGATCTGGTCGCCGAGGCCGGGATCGCCGTGGTCAGCCTGCCGATGTGCAACCTCTACCTTCAGGATCGCCAACGAGGCCGCACGCCGCGCTACCGGGGCATCACGCTGGTGCACGAGATGCGGGCGCGCGGCATTCCCGTCGCCTTTGCCAGCGATAACACCCGCGATCCGTTCTACGCCTATGGCGACATGGACCTGATCGAGGTCCTGCGCGAGGCGACGCGGATCGGGCACCTTGACCACTCGCGCGGCGATTGGGCCGCGACGGTCAGTGCCGCGCCCGCCGAAATCTGCGGGTTCGAGCCGGTCAGCATGACCTCTGGCCCCGCCGACTTCCTGCTGCTCAACGCCCGGTCCTGGACCGAAGCGTTCGCGCGCCCCCAGTCCGACCGGGTGGTGGTGCGTCAGGGCCGTGCCATCGACCGCACGCTGCCCGCATATTCCGAACTCGACGCATTGATGGAGACGACATGCCAGCCGACATCGCGGGCGCAATAGCAGCCCTATCGCATCTGGAGATCGACCAGAAGCCTGCCTCGGTGAAGGCGAAAAGCCGGGACTTCTTCTGGTATTCGCCGGTGCTCAAGGCCCGGCTGGATCATCTTGAGGCAGACTTCGTCGTCTCGCCCCGGTCCGAGGCCGAGGTGATCGAAGTGCTCAGGGTCTGCTATGCCCATGACGTGCCAGTCACCACGCGCGGTGCGGGCACCGGCAACTACGGCCAGGCGATGCCCTTGGCGGGCGGTTGCGTCCTGCACATGCGCCACATGGCGTCGGTGAAAGAGGTGCATCCGGGTCGCGTGATCGTCGAGCCGGGCTGCCTGCTCAAAGACCTGGATGCGCACTGCAAGGCGCATTCGGGCCAGGAAATCCGCATGTTCTCGTCCACCTGGGCGACTGCGACCATCGGCGGTTTCATCGCCGGCGGGTCGGGCGGCGTCGGGTCCTGCCGCTGGGGCGCGTTGCGCGACCTCGGCAACATCATCCGGCTGCGCGTCGTGACGATGGAAGAAGAACCCCGCGTGCTGGAATTCCGGGGCGAGGAGCTTCACCGCGTCAGCCACGCCTATGGCACCAACGGCATCATCACCGAGATCGAGATGCCGCTGGCCCCGGCCTATGAGTGGGTCGAGATGTTCGTGGCATTCAAGGATTTCATGGACGCTGTCGAATATGCTCGCGACCTGACCGACGAAAGCGGCATCCTGATCAAGCTGGCGACACCCATCCAGGCCCCCATCGCGCATGATTATTTCCAACGCGTGAAGCCATATGTAGAGTCGGACGACAACCTTGTCGCGCTGATGGTCGCGCCGCATTCGATGGACGGGTTCATGACCTTCCACGCGCGGCGGGACGCGAGGATCATCTATCGTTCGGACGACAACGACTGGGCGAAGAACCCCGGCCCGGTGTTCGAATACGGTTGGAACCACACTACGCTGCGGGCACTGAAGGTAGATCCTTCTATCACCTATCTTCAGGTGCGGTTCGCGGGCGACGATATGCTGGACAAGATCCGCAAGGTCTCGGAAACCTTCGGTGACGAGATCATCCAGCACCTCGAAGCGATGAAGGAAGGCGGGCGCACCATGTTCGCAAGCCTGCCGATCATCAAGTTCACCACCGAAGAGCGGCTGGATGAGATCGTGCGCATCCACGAGGAACTGGGCTGCATGGTCTTCAACCCGCATCGCTACACGCTGGAGGAAGGCGGGCGGCAGACGGTCGACGATCGGCAACTGGCCTTCAAGCGCGAGGCGGACCCCAAGGGCCTGCTGAACCCCGGCAAGATGATCGCCTGGGACGACCCGAACTGGGCCTATGACCGGATGTATGCCTATCCCGGTATGACGGCTGCGGAATGACCCGCGCGCTGGTCTTGTTCGCCCACCCGGTGCCGGAAAGCTTTTCGGCTTCGTTGCACCGGGCGACGGTCGATGTGCTGGAGGGCCGGGGCTGGGAGGTCGATGATTGCGACCTGTATGCCGAGGGTTTCGACCCGGTACTGTCCTGCGAAGAACGGCGGATCTATCACGATGAACCGGCCAACATCGAGCCGGTGGCCGAGCATGTCGAACGCCTGCAGGCCGCCGAGGCGTTGGTGATGGTCTTTCCGGTCTGGAACTTCGGTTATCCGGCGATGCTGAAGGGCTATCTCGACCGGGTGTTCCTGCCCGGCGTGTCCTTCGGGATGCGCGATGGCAAGGTGGGCGGTTGTCTGCACAACATCCGCAAGGTGGCGGCGGTCACGCATTACGGCACCACGCGGCTGCGCGCGACCGTTCTGGGCGATCCGCCCCGGCGCAGCGTCACGCGGCATATCCGCGCCGTCGTTCACCCTCGCGCCAAGATGCGCTACCTTGCCCTATACGACATGAATCGGGCCGACGCCTCGCGGCGAGAGCATTTCATGGCCCGGGTCACCCGACAGATGGAGTCTTTCTGAGCCATGCGCGCCCTGGTCGTTTATTGCCACCCCAGCCCTGAAAGTTTCACCGCCGCCGTGCGCGATCTTGTGATCGGACGGCTGACCGGTGCCGGGGCCGAGGTGCAGGTGCTCGACCTTTACGCCGAAGGGTTCGAGCCGGTGCTGTCCCGAAAGGAATGGGAAGACTACCTGGACGGTCCCGAAACCGGCAGCCCGCTGGCCGGCCATATTGCGGCGCTGCGCTGGGCCGACACGTTGATCTTCGTCTATCCGACCTGGTGGTACGGCCTGCCAGCGGTGCTGAAGGGATGGCTGGACCGCGTGTTCCTGCCCGACGTGGCCTTCCGCCTGCCCGAGAAGGGCGACATCATCCCGACGCTGACGCATATCGACCGGCTGGCGGTGTTCACCACCTGCGGCGCAAGCTGGTGGTTGACCCGCTTTATCGGTGCGCCGGGGCGGCGCACGATCCTGCGCGGTGTCAGGCTGCTGTGCGGGCGCTGCAAGACCGCGTTCGCCGCGCATTACAACATGGATAGTTCGACCCCCGAAACCCGCGCTGAGCATCTGAAACGGGTAGACCGTGCGCTGACCGGGCTGATCGGACCGGGACGAACCTCGACCCCCGGCGAGCCGCGCGCAGCCGGGGCCGGCGGCTGAGAAGGAGACATCATGCGCCGTTACTGGGCGGAATACCGCACCATCGAATACGCCGATATCGACCCGGCAAAGACCATCGCGATCCTGCCCACTGCGGCAATCGAGCAGCATGGGCCGCACCTGCCGGTGGGCGTCGATACCATGATCGCGCAGGGTATGCTGGACCGGCTGGTCGCTGTCGCGCCGGATGACCTGGATTTCCGGATCCTGCCGATCCAGGCGGTCGGAAAATCGAACGAGCATCTGCACGCGCCGGGCACGCTGACGCTGGCCGCCGATGTTGCCATGAAAGCCTGGATCGATATCGGTCTTTCGGTCGCGCGGGCCGGGGTCCGCAAGTTGGTGATCGTGAAC
>JBFHFG010000300.1:0-4750 GCA_041583815.1 Halovulum sp. | reverse complement strand
TGCGCCACAACGCACTGGTCGCGGGTGCGCGCTGGTTGACCGCTGTCGATGACATCGGCTGGGACTTCGCGATCCACGACGGCAAGGCGACCGCCGCGCGCCTGACCGCATGGCCGAACAAGCCGGGCATCCTGTCCGATACCGCCGAAGCGGTCTGCGACGTGCGCCACCCCGACCCGATCACCACCCGCGCGATGGCCGAACGCATGCGCCGGGCCCTGTTCGAAAGCGCCGCCGTCGCCGGGTGCGAGGCGACGATCGAGGACGAATGGGAATGGGGCGGCGACATCTTCGACGCGGACCTTGTCGACAGCCTGCGCCAACAGGCGATCCGGCTGGGCGCGAACTGGCGCGACATTCAAAGCCAGGCGGGCCACGACGCCTATTTCCTGGCGACTCACTGCCCCGCGGCGATGATCTTCACCCCCTGCAAGGGCGGCATCACCCACAACAACGAAGAGCATTGCGACCCCGAGGATTTCGGCCCCGCGCTGAACATCCTGCTGCACGCCGTCGTCGAAAGGGCCGACCGGTGAGCCTGCTTCTGAGCGACGAGCGGATCGAGGCGGCGCTGGACTGGCCTGCGCTGATCACCCAGCTGCGCACCTGGTTTTCGGAGAACGAGGTCGAGGCCCCTGCCCGCCAGGTGCTGCCGATCCGCCAGCCCGACGGCAGCGAAGCCTCGCTGCTGATCATGCCAGCGTGGGTGCCGGGATCGTCCATCGGGGTGAAGGTCGTGACCTTCTTCCCCGAGAACGCCCAGAAGGGCAGACCGACGATCAACGCCGGCTACATGCTGTTCGATGGCGACACCGGCGAGATGCGCGCGGTAATGGACGCCGACCTGCTGACCGCGCGGCGCACCGCCTGCGCCTCGGCGCTGGCGGCGGACTACCTGGCGCGGCGCGATGCGAAGCACCTTCTGGTGGTCGGCACCGGCCAACTGTCGCGCGCCATGGCGCAGGCTCATGCCACCGTGCGCCGCTATGACCGCATCAGCGTCTGGGGCCGCAGCCCCGACAGCGCCGAGCATATCGCCCGCGACCTGGCGGCGCTTGGCCTGCCCGCGAAACCGGTGAAATCCCTGCAACTCGCCTGTACCGAGGCCGACGTGATCTCGACCGTCACCGCCTCGACCTCGCCCATCGTCAAGGGCGAATGGCTGAAGCCGGGCACGCACCTGGACCTGGTGGGGTCGTTCCGCCCGGACATGCGCGAAAGCGACGACCAGGCGGTGACGCAGGCGCGGATCTTCGTCGACAATGCCGACAGCGCGATGATGGGCGGGGACCTGGCCCAGCCCGCCAAGGCGGGGCTGATCGACCCGATGCTGTTCCAGGGCGACCTGGCCGAGCTGTGCCAGGGCCGCCACCCCGGCCGCCAGTCGGACAGCGAGTTCACGCTGTTCAAATCGGCCGGCACCGCGCTGGAAGACCTTGCGGCGGCGGACCTGGCCGCGCGCTAACCCTCGTCCTGATACAGCGGCAGGATCTCTTCGGCGGTTTCCAGGAACCGCCGATCCGCCGGGGTCAGGTCCGCCACCGGCGCGTGCACAAGATAGACATCCGCACCGATCGGATGCTCGGTCAGTTTCAGCGGCCACAGCACACCCTCGGCGATGTCGGACTGCACCGCATCGGGCGGCAGGATGCCGATACCCAACCCGGCGACGATCATCCGCTTCACCTCGCGCAGGTTGGAACTGGTGCCGGTGATCCGGCTGCCAAGGTTGGCACTGGCGCGCAGCACCGCCATCGGCTCCAGCCCCATGCCCTCGGTCGCGCAGGAGAACGAGATGAACGGCTCCTGCTCCAGTTCGCGCGGGGTGACGCTTTCACGGCCGTAGAACGGGTGCTCGGCACCGCAGAACAGGCTGAATTCCTCGCGGAACAGGCGCAGCGAGTCGAGGTTCAGCACCGGGCGGTTCAGCAGGCAGAACCCCAGCCCGATCTGCCCTTTCATGATGTTGCGCACGATCTCGTGGCTGTTGCGCACCTCGACGTGGAACCGTACCGAAGGGTAGCGCTGGTGGAACAGGCGGATCACCTCGTCGATCAACGGCGAAACCAGGTTCGAGATGATCTGGAACCGCACCTCGCCCCGCTCGTCCTCGGGGTTGTCCTGCGCCAGCCGGGCAATGCGGTCGGCGCCCTGGAACATCTCGCGGCATTCGGAATAGATCTTGTCGCCGCGCAGGGTCAGTTCGAAATGACGGCTGTCGCGGAACACCAGTTGGCAATCAAGCTGCTGTTCAAGCTTCTGCAGGGACGCACTGACCGACGGCTGGGAAATCCCCAGTCGCCGCGACGCACCGGTGATGCTGCGTTCCTGCGCGATCACGTAGAAGGTGCGCAGCAGGTTCCAGTTCAGATCGTCTTGAGCGGCCAATTCGCACCTTTCGCAGGTTCAGCCGGTCTCATAGCAAATGTCGGAATGCAGATCACGTGCAAAGCATAGCCCCGCCCTATGGCTGCCCTCGCGCAAAGGAATTGGCCCCGCAGCCACGTGGGTCTATCACCGGTGCAGCATTCACCCAGAACGGAGTCTTTCCATGTCCATCACCCGTATCGGATCCGGCGCCCGCATGAGCCAGGCCGTCATTCACGGCAACACCGTCTACCTAGCCGGCCAGGTCGGCACCGAAGGCGCCGACATCGCCACCCAGACCCGCGACGCGCTGGCTGCGGTCGACGCTCAGCTGGCCAAGGCCGGCAGCGACAAGTCGAAGGCATTGCAGGTCATCGTCTGGCTGGCCGACATGGCCGACTTCGCGGCGATGAACGAAATCTACGATGCATGGATCGACCCGGCGAACCCGCCTGCCCGCGCCTGCGGCGAGGCAAAGCTGGCCACCCCCGGCTACAAGGTCGAGTTCATCGTGACCGCCGCCATCTGATCCGCGCCTGCAAGCGGCCGGGTCAGACCCGGCCGCTTGCGGACAGCATGATCGCGAACGGACGCGTGGCCCGGATCTCGGCCATGACGATCACGAAGCTGGCGGTCAGCGGGACCGCCAGCACCGCGCCGGGCAGCCCCCAAAGCGCGCTCCAGACGGCCAGGGCCAGAAGCACCACGAACGGGCTGAGGTTGAACGCCCGGCCCATCATCCGCGGTTCCAGCCAGCCCCCGACAAAGATCTGCGCCGCGGTCAGCGCCACCGTCACCACCACCGCCATCGCGACCGAACCGAACTGCGCCAGGCTCAACAGCACCGGGAACACCACCCCGACCAGCGAGCCGATGTAGGGAATGTAGTTCAGGAACGCGATCAGCACTGCCCAGAACAGCGCGAACTCGATCCCCAGCGCCAACATGATGGCATAGGACAACCCGCCAAGGATCGCGTTCACCACGGTCTTGACCAGAAGGTACTGGCCGATGCGTTCGTTGATGCGGTGCATGACCCGCAGTGCCCGCTCGCCGCTTTCCGCATCGCCCATCGCCAGCGTCAGCTTCACCGCAAGCTGGCCGCGTTCGGCCATGAAGAACGTCGCATAAAGCACCAGCAGGAATAGCGTCGTGCCGAAGCCGCGCAGCGACAGCAGCATCGGCGCGATCAGCGGGCGGATGTCGAACCGATCGATGGTCGCGCGGCGCAGGTTCGCCCAGGTCGGTTCATCCTCGACACCCAGCAACCCGGCGAACCGCGTCACCAGCGCCTCCAGGTTGCTTTCATAGCGTTGCAGCGCCCCTGCGACCTGGGCGAAATTGTTGATCACCAGCATGAACATCAGCGCTACGAAGACCGCGAAACCGATCAGCGCCAAGGTGCGCCGCGCCCACGAGGGCAAGCGGCCCAGCAATGGCACCTTGCCCATGCTGTCCGCCGCCGCAGACAGCACGTAGACCGAGATCAGCGCCGCGATCACGGGCAGCAGCACGGGCTTGCCGACCCAAAGCAGCCAGCCGATCATGATCGCAAGCGCGGTTCCGTAGGTGACGTGGCTGATCCTCATCGCGCCCCCGACTGTGGCGCGGCGGATGCCTGCCCGCAAGCATCGCATGGCCCGGCCGGTGCGCGATCGCGAAACCGGGCCACGCGGAAACGCCTCAGTCCAGTGCCGCCTTCAGCGCCTGCGCGGTGACGCCGGCGATGGTCTCGGCCTCGTCCCGGCTCAGGCTCAGCGGCGGGGCATAGCCGATGATGTCGCCCTGCGGCATGGCGCGGGCGATGACATCGCGTTCGCGCATCGCGGCGACGACCTTCCCGGCATGGGCACCGACCGGATCGAATGGCGCACGTGCCTCTCGGTCCGCAACCAGTTCGACGGCAGCCAGCATCCCCTCGCCCCGGATCTCGCCCACATTGGGGTGATCGCCGATGGCGTCGGCCAGCGCCGCGCGCAGGTGCGCGCCCACGGTGGCCGCGTTGTCGACCAGGCCCAGCTCGTCGATCAGCTTCAGGTTCGCCACCCCGGCCGCCGCGCCGATGGGATGCGCCGAATACGTCCAGCCATGCCCGATCGGCCCCATGCCGTCGGTGCCCTGCTCCAGCACCTTGAACATCTTCTCGGACACGATGCTGCCCGACAGCGGCGCATAGGCCGAGGTCAGCCCCTTGGCGATTGTGATGATATCCGGCTTCAGCCCGTAGTGGTCCGAGCCGAACATGCTGCCCAGCCGCCCGAACCCGGTCACCACCTCGTCGGCAATCAGCCAGATGTCGTGCTTGTCCAGCACCGCCTGGATCGCCTGCCAGTACCCTTTCGGCGGCGGCACGATGCCGCCCGTGCCCAGGACCGGCTCGGCG
>JBFHFG010000299.1:0-4750 GCA_041583815.1 Halovulum sp. | reverse complement strand
GCTGCGCACGCTGTCGCGACCGCGGCGCCGTGCCTCGCTGGCGCTGTCGCCCAAGAACGTGGTGCGGGAACTGGCAGTGGAGCATTACCGGCAGGTGCGCAAGGCGCAGCAGCTGATCTATCTGGAGACGCAGTTCTTCCGTGACCGCCGACTGGCGCGGCGGCTCGCCGCGCGCGCGCGCGCTGAACCGGGGCTGAAACTGATCCTGGTTCTGCCCGGCGCGCCGGAGGTGGTGGCGTTCACCAAGACGCCGCCGCTGGACGGGCGGTTCGGCGATTTCCTGCAGACCCGCTGCCTGCTGCGTCTGCGGCGCGCCTTCGGCGACCGCCTGCTGATCGCAAGTCCGGTCCAGCCGCGCCACCGCAACGGCGCGGACATGGATGCCGAACGCGCGGCGCTGCGCAATTCACCGTTGATCTACCTGCATTCCAAGGTCTCGATCTTCGATGACCGGGCCGCGATCGTGTCTTCGGCCAACCTGAACGGGCGGTCTCTGAAATGGGATACGGAAACCGGCGTGGCCCTGTCCGACCCGGACGAGGTCGCCATGCTGCGCCGGCGCATCCTGGAAACATGGCTGACCGAAACCGCGCCCCCCGAGGCACTGGACCCCGCGACCGCGTTCGAACATTGGCGCGAACTGGTCTGGGAAAATGCGAAGACGGAACCCAAGGAACGCCGCGGTTTCCTGGTGCCCTATGACATCCGAGCCGCCCGCGCCACGGCGCTGCCCGTTCCCGGCGCGCCCGAGGAAATGGTCTGAGACCGCCCGCGCGTTCTGCGACCGGCGGTAGCGGTCGCCCACCTGCCAGATGAAAAAGGGCGGGCCCCCGTGGGGGACCCGCCCGAATTGTTCAAGCTGTCAGACCGAGATCAGTCTTCGAACTCGGGCAGCTGCTCCAGCTCTTCCTCGGTCATCGGCACGATGATCCGGTAGGCCGAGGCGTCGACCACGTCGGTCAGATCGGCATCGGCTTCGCCATCGGTCGCGGCCATCGTGTCGGCCTCGCCCTCGGCAGCGGCTTCGGTTTCGAAGCGCAGGTCACCGAACTTCACGGCGACGGGCTTTTCACCCAGGCCCAGGAAGCCGCCGACCTCGATCACGACGTCGGTGATCTCGCCATCGGTGTCGATGACCAGTTCCGAGATCTCGCCGACACGTTCGTCATCGGTCGAGTAGACTGGCTTGCCGGCCAGTTCCTCGGTGGTCAGTTTCGACGGGTCGATGCCGTCGACGGGCGCGGCGTCGGTTTCGGCCTGAAGCGTGTCGTCGGTCTGAACCTCGGGCGCAACCTCGCCCTCGGCCTGCATCGGCGCATCGGCGTTCAGGTCGGTGTCGGCTTCACCTTCGGCCTGCATCGACTCGTCGGCGTTCAGATCGGTCGCCGCGTCGCCTTCGGCCTGAAGGCTGTCGCCGCCCTCGACCGCGCCTTCGGTGGTCAGCGTCGCGCCGCCTTCGGCGGTGGTTTCACCAGCCTGTACCTGCGCGTCAGTGTCGACCTCGGTCTCGGTGGTGGCGTCCTGGGCGAAGGCGGTGCCGGCCATCAGGGCCATTGCGGTGATCGAGGCAAAGGTTTTGGTCATACGCATGTCGTCTCTCCTTTTCATCTCCGCCGGTGTTCGGCGTTCCGATGCCGGTGAAACTCACAAGGATGCCAGTCGGTTCCGCGGTTGGCGGATACCCGCCGGTTCCCTGAAAAAAATGTGGAATTGAATGTTTTTTGCTCGTGCCGAACCCGCCTAGCGCGGGGCCGTGGGCCGGTTTCGCGCCGGGGTGAGGGTGACGATGGCCAGCCCCGCCAGCAGCAGCCCGGCCCCCGCCAGCCGGGGCAGGGTGGCGGGCTCCCCCACCACCAGCGTGGCCAGAACCCAGGCCGTCAGCGGCTCGGCCAGTGCCAGTGTCACGGCGGTTGAGGGCGCCACACGGCGCAGCCCCCAAGTATACAGCGCGTAGGACAGCGCCGTGGCGCCGACGCCGAGGAACAGCAGCACGGGCCAGACCCCGGACCCGGCCAGCCAGGCTGTCGGCACCAGCACCAGGACCGGCAGTGTCATCAGCGCCGCGACCGAAAAGGTCGCCGCCGCCAGTGTCGCGGGCGGGGCAAGATGGCCGATCCGGCTGGTCGCCAGCGAATATGCCGCATATGCCGCACCCGATAGCGCGGCCAGCAGCGCCCCCGACGCCAGGCCCGACCCGGCCTCGCCGGTGGCGACAAGCAGTCCCGCCCCGGCGATCGACAGGGCCTGTCCCAGGGCCCGCCGAGCCTGGGGCAGGCGGCGGGTGGTCGCGATCTCGAAGGCGGTCACCCAGACGGGGGCGCTGCCGATGGCGATGGCGGTGCCGATGCCGACACCCGCGCGCACCACGGCCAGGAAGAACAGCAGGTTGTAAAGCCCGATCGACAGGCCCGCGAACAGGATCCCCGGCAGCGGCAGGGTCCGGAAGGCCACACGCCCGGCGGGCGTGGCGGCGGCCAGCATCAGCAGCGCGGCGGCGCCGATGGACAGGCGCAGCGACGCGACGACAAGGGGTTCGCGCCCTTCGGGAAGGGCGGCCTGCAACGTACCGGTGGTGCCCCACAGCATCGCGGCGCAGATCACGGCGGCGATACCCACCATTCGGAAATCGGTTTTCACTGCAATCCCTTCGCCTGTTGTGGCGCGCACCCTAGGCCGCGGGCGCTACCGGGGAAAGGGGCGGCGGTGCACGTGGGTGACGCTGTCGCGCCCAACTGGCGAAACGGGGTGACACCGGCGGACCAACGCTCTAGTCCAGTGACCGAGGCAGACACGCAAGGGGCGAACGGTCGATGATCGAAGACGGGACAATCGCAATACTGTTCTGGGTGTTCACGCTGGGCTCGGCGGCGCTGGATCACCAGGACGGCCTGTTCGAGCGCGAGGCGGCGCAGCGCTTCGGCACCGTATCGCTGGGGCAGACCCAGATCGACGGCGACGATGCCGGCACCGAGGGGCGTGTCAGCTGGTATCCGGGCGTGACCTTCGGCCCGGTGCGCCCGGTGATGGAAATCGGCGCGGGTTCGGACGGGGGCAATTACGCCGGTGTCGGCCTTGCCCTGCAGAAAGAGGTCGACCTGGGCCCGGTGCCGCTGTTCCTGGGGATGGAGTTCGTCCCCGGCATCTGGGTTGGCGACGAGGCGGACGAACTGGGCGGCCCGTTCACCATCCGCTCGGGGGTGGAGGTCGGCGTCCGGCTTGGCGCGATGGACGGCGCACGGCTGAGCGTGATCATGGATCACCGGTCCAACGGCGACCTTTATTCGAAGAATGCCGGGGTCGAAAGCATCGGCGTGCGCCTGCACATGCCGTTCTGATCCGCGCACACCCACGCGCGTTCTGTACTGAAACGCCCGCCGCCCGCTGATCCGGGTAGCGGGCTTTTTCTTTTCTTATCAACCAGTTCCGAGTGGCGAGGTCCGGCCTGCGGGATCGCGGTGTGGACTGCCCTTCGCCGAAATCGTCGCGAATACTACGACCGATTTGTGACAATTCGCAAAGTCATGTTGCGATGCAGCGAGCGTGTATCGAAGTGCAGAAGTGCACAGCCATGGGACACCTACGTTGATATGGAAACCAAGCTTGGTTAACGTTCAAGTACTGGGGATGATGCAGGCGACTAGTTTTCCTAAATGCATTCAGTAACTTATCCAAGGTGAATCGAGTAGTGTCGGCACTCAAGTTCGTATGCCCTCAACTTGAAGTGTTATTAGGTAGGGCGTTTTCTTGGATAGTTACGTGCACACATTCTGATGTGTTCATTCCCGTTCGCATCCCGTCCGGCGGGTTGTGCCACGCCGTGGGTGCGAGCGGTTCGCCCGGATAGGGTAGGGCCGGACAAAAGATGCTGCCAAGCCGCCTCGGCGGCTTTGCTGCAAGGGGCTGGCGGACGCGACCGGCGTCGGACGTGTCTGCCCGCGTTCAATCGAACTGGTTAATGGGGAAACCGATGGCAATCATCAATGGAACGGCCAACAGCGAAACGCTGAACGGAACGGCCGCGGCGGATACGATCAACGCTTACGGCGGGAACGACGTCCTGATCGGCAACGGCGGCGATGACACGATGTACGGCGGGAGCGGGAACGATACGTTCCGGTACAACAACGGTGAAGATGCCGGTGGTGGTGAAGGTGCCTACGGTGGCACAGGCACAGACAAGCTGGAGTTCCGAGGGGCCGGGATCTTCGAACTTCGTGACGTGGACTTCGATTCGATCGAAGAGATCCTGTTCTATGCCGACGGTACGAATGTCGACAAGACCGTGCGCATCGGCTCGCAGGAACTCGACACAGCCAGCGAGTTGTCCAGCTCGGCGGTGATCGATGGGAACAACAGTGCCGGATCAGATGATACCTTGGCTGTCTATGTGAACCAGGGTGTGACCACGGTCGACCTGTCGGGGTTCACATTCGTGGATTGGAACGCTAATGCCGATAACACTGACCGGATCTACATTTACGGCGGTGCCACCAGCAACGATACGCTGACCGGGTCATCCCAGGTGGACTGGATCTACGGCTACGGCGGGGATGACACGCTGGATGGCGGCGCCGAGTCCGACTTTCTTTATGGCGGCAGCGGCAACGACACCCTTTACCACGGTTCAGGTGGCGGTTCTGCCTATGGCGGCGCCGATGACGACACCATTTTCTGGGGACCACCGTCGCCGAGCAGCACGATGCCCCGATATAGCGACGGTGGGACCGGAACGGATACCATCAACGGTGGT
>JBFHFG010000298.1:0-4775 GCA_041583815.1 Halovulum sp. | reverse complement strand
CTGGAACACCATCGCGATGTCGCGCTTGCCCGGCCCCAGTTCGGTCACGTCGCGCCCGCCGATAAGGATCGAACCGGCGGTGGTCGCCTCCAGCCCCGCCAGCATTTTCAGCGCGGTGGACTTGCCGCAGCCCGAGGGCCCGACGAAGACGCAGAAATCGCCGTCGTCGATGTGCAGGTCGAACTCCTTGATCGCCTCGACGGGGCCGTAGCTTTTCTTGATGCGGTCGAATTGGACGGTTGCCATTGATCTGCTCCGTTACTTCTCGGACCCGGCCGACAGGCCGCCCACGAGGAAACGTTCAAGGAAGAGGAAGACGATGATGATCGGGATCGAAGACATCAGCGATCCGGCCATGATCAGGTTCCACTCGGTGACGAACTCGCCCTTCAGCGCGGCGATGCCCATCTGAAGCGTCCAGTTGTCCTCGGTCGTGGTCAGGAAGGTGCGGCCGAACAGGAAGTCGGACCAGCTGACCACGAAGGAATACAGCGCCGTCGCCGCCAGCCCCGGCGCCGCCACCGGCAGCACGATGCGAAAGATCGTGCCCAGCGGCGAGCAGCCATCGACCAGCGCCGCATGTTCCAGCTCCGGCGGAATCGTGTCGAAATAGCCCTTCAGCATCCAGGTGCAGAACGGCACGATCAGCGTGGCCTGCGCGATCACCACCGACCAGAGCGAGCCGACCAGCCCCGTGGTGCGGAAGATCGCGAACAGCGGGATGATCATCAGCGTCGCGGGCAGCATCTTGGACGTCAGGATTAACAGGCCAAGCGCCTGCCCGCCGCGCAGCCGGAAGCGCGACAGCGCATAGGCCGCCAACACCGAGACCGTCAACGACATGATCATCACCGCGATGGCGATCTGCATCGAGTTGAAGAACCAGCGCATGAACGGGTGGTTTTCCAGGATCGACCGGAACACGCCCCATTGCGGGTCCGCCGGCCAGAACTGCGGCGGATAGGCCCGCAGGTTGGTCGCCGGTTGCAGCGCCGTCACGATCATCCAGTAGATCGGGAACAGCAGGATCACGCAGGTGGCGATGGCGGTCGCGTACAGCGCCAGCGTCGCAAGAGGATGTCTATTCTGCATCGTTCGTTGCTCCTCAGTGCACCGACTTCGCCAGGCGCCCGACCAGCGCGCGGCTGACGATGGCACACAGGATCATGGTGATGACGCCCACGGCGGCGCCCTGGCCCATGCGGAAGAATTCGAAGGACTGTTCGAAGGTCAGGATCGACAGTGTCGTGGTCGACCCGATCGGCCCGCCCTGCGTCAGCACGTAGATGATCGCGAAGTCGCGGAAGACCCAGAGCGAGGTCATCACCAGCGTCACACCGATCACCGGCAGCATGTTGGGCACGGTAATATAGAAGAACCGCTGCCACGGACCCGCGCCATCGACGGCGGCGGCCTGGTACTGCTCTTCGGGGATCGACTGAAGCCCCGCCAGCAGCATGATCGACATCAGCGGATAGCCTTTCCAGATCATCACGAAACAGACCGCCGCAAAGGCCGCCGTCGGGTTCGAGAAGAACAGCACCGGCGTCGAGATCACGCCCAGCTTCAGCAGCACCCAGTTGACGACCCCGAACGAACTGTCGAGCATCCAGGCCCAGATCACCGTCGCGACCACCTCCGGCACGGCCCATGGCAGCGCGACGAACAGCCGGATCGCCGTCCGGCCCCGGAATTTCTGGTTCACCAGCATCGCGGTCGCAAAGCCGATGATGACGGAAAGCGCTCCGACCACGAAAACCAGTTTCAGGCTGACCCAAAGGCCGCGCCAGAACTCGTCGGATCCGAACAGCCACTGGTAATTCTTCAGGGTCCACGGCTCGCGCGCGTCGCCGATGCGCGCGATGCGGACGTCCTGCATGCTGATGTCCACCGACAGCAGGATCGGATAGACGATGATCGCCGCCATCAGGATCACCGCAGGGGCAAGCAGCAGGTAGCCGAACTTCTCGCGGTGGCGCGGCGCGCTGAAGTCTATCATCGGGAACCCACGCGCCGGTCCTGCGACCTTCTTGCGGGGTGCGCTCGTGTCAGTCATTGCAACTCCTCAGGGTAGCGGACCGGCACCGCCATGGGCGCCGGTCCCTGCATCGGTCCGAGATCACTCGGCGATGCGCGTCACCTTTTCCTGGAGGTTTTTCGCCGCCTCGGCCGGATCGAGCCCGCCGACCAGCATCCGCTGCGCCTGCTCGAAGAAGATCTTCACGACCTCGTTGTTCTCCAGCTCCAGCCCCTTGGGCAGACGGTCGACGCCGGCGGCGGCGGCCGTTTCGGTGGCCTGCTGGATGATCGCGAAGCCGGGGTTCTCGGCGATGACGTCGCTATAATCCAGGCCCGGACGCGGCGCGGGCGAGCCGCCCAGTTCCGAGAACCGCTTCTGGTACTTTTCGGACGCGGTGAGCTGGATGAAGTCCCAGACAAGTTCCTTCTTCTCATCGCTCAGTTCCGACGGCATCGCCAGCACGTTCGAGGTGCCGCCCAACGGCGGGGTCAGCGGCGAGGGCGCGATCTTCAGGTGCTGCTTCACCTCGGGCGCGGCGCTGTTGATGACGCCGGTAATCCACGGCCCGTCGATGGTCATCGCCTGGCGGCCTTCGAGGAAGAACTGCCGCGCGTCGGCCGAGCTGACCTCCATCGGGCTGATCCCCTCGTCGAAGAAACGCTTCCAGTTCTCAAGGCCCTGTATGACCTCGGGGCGGTCGAAGGCCGGCTTACCGTCCACCGTCCAGCTGCCGCCGGCGTCAACGACGAAGCCCAACGCTTCCTGCATCACACTGGCATCGCCGGTGGTGGGCATCACGGTGCCGATAAAATCGTTGGCGCCGTCGCCGTCCACGTCGCGGGTGACCTTGCGAGCCGCTTCAAGGAAGCTTTCGTAGTCGGTCGGCACCTCTTCGACGCCGGCGTCCTGCAGCACCTTTTCGTTATAGGCCATGATGAAGCCCGAGTAGAGCAGCATCAGGCAGACGGTCTGGCCTTCCCATTCGCAGGTGCCCTGACCTGCCCAGTCCGCCAGCGGAATGTCGGTCTGCGCGAACCGCTCGTCCAGCGGCTCCAACCAGCCTTCGTTAGCGAAGGGCTGGAACTCGAACGCGGCGAGGTGGACGATGTCCGGCGGGTTGCCGCCCGCGAACAGGGTGAACATCGTATCGGCATATTCGTCGCGCGAGACGCGGCTCATCTTGATCGTGGCGCCGGGGTGGGTTTCCTCGAACTCGGCGACGATCTCGTTCCACCAGTCGCCATACCCCGGCTCGCCGGTCATCCAGCTGATGAAGGTCAGCTCCTGCGCGGCGGCGGGCAGTGCAGTCAGGCAGGTGGTCAGCGCCAGCGCCGCCCCTACCGCGGTTTTCTTCAGGGTCTTCATGAACATTTCCTCCGTGTTGTCGGCTTATTGGTCGAGTAGTGGTTTCAGGAAGTCGAAGGCCTCTGGCCTTGGCACGATGCCGTGGCCGGGCGTGTCGGGGATTTCGAACGCGCCGTTCCCGACCTTGGCCGCGCCGTCCAGCAGGGCGGCGTTGCGTCCATATATCGTGTGTTGGAATTCATGCGCCTCGGCCCCCGCCGCGAGGCTCGCGCGCAGGCTGGCGGACATGAAGATGCCCAGGCCGATGGTCGCGTGCGGGATCACGGTAGCGCCCTTGTCCCGCGCCCGGCCCGCGATGCGCAGGAACTGGGTGATTCCGGTGTGCCCCATCTCGGGCTGGACGATCTTCGCGGCCTCGGCGCGTGGGATATAGTCCCACTCGGTCCGCCATTCCTCGCCCAGCGCCAGGGGTTTCGAGATTCCCTGCCCGACCTCGATCTGCGCGGCGATATCCTCGGGCGAGACCGGCGCTTCGAGGAACCACGGATCATAGGGCGCAAGGTCGCGGTCCAGCTGGATCGCGCCCTCGGCGCTATAGGTCCAGTGCATGTCCACGGCGATCTTCTGGGCATCGCCCAGCCCGCCGCGCAGGCTTTCGAACTCGCCTGGAACGTCGCCGTTGTCGCTGTGGCTGACGGGGATCTTCACCTTGTCAAAGCCCCGGCCCTGCCATTCGCGGGCCATGTCCCGCCGCGCCTGCTTGCTCGGCCCCGGCAGGCCCGAGACATAGCCTTCCAGCCGCCCCGCACCGGGCGCACCCAAGGCAGTCTGAATGCTGACCCCCTGCGCGCGGGCGTACAGATCCCACAGCGCGATATCCAGGGCGGCCAGCGTGTCCGCCAGGTAGCCCCCCCAATAGCCGCGCACGCGCTGCAACTTGTAAAGCGCATCCCAGGTTTCGTCGGGGCGCATCGGGTCCAGCATCTTCAGATACGGACCAAGCAGATCCTCGATCAGGTCGGCGACGATCTTCGGCGCAACCAGACCATAGGTCTCGCCCCAGCCTTGCGCGCCGTCGGTGTCGGTCAGCCGCACCACGACCGAACGGTCGCCGACCGGGTACACGGTGCCGTTGAACTTGCGCAGGATATGGCTGTCGCCCAGCATAACCTCGTCGAGCCCGCCAAGATAGGCGTTCTCGCGCGGGCGCTCGAAGACGAAGACCTCGATACGGTCGATCTTCTTATGCATCCACCATCTCCGGCTTGGCGGTGGCACGCTCGTAGAGTTCCAGCACCAGTTCGCGCAGTTCGGCGTCCATCTCGGGCAGCGGCTCGCGCACGTCGTCGCAGTCGATCAGGCCCCGGTGCTTGAGGATCAGCTTGGTCAGCCGCATCCGGTAGGGCGCCTGGATCAGCAGCAGCGGCAGGCTGCGCTCGTAGAGCCGCAG
>JBFHFG010000297.1:0-4783 GCA_041583815.1 Halovulum sp. | reverse complement strand
GCGCGTGCTTGTCGCCATGTCGGGCGGCGTCGACAGTTCGGTCGTGGCCGCGATGCTGAAACGCGAGGGCTATGATGTCGTCGGCATCACGCTGCAGCTTTATGACCACGGCGCGGCGCTGGCCAAGAAAGGCGCGTGCTGCGCCGGGCGCGACATCCACGACGCGCGCCGCGTGGCCGAGGAAATGGGCTTTCCGCATTACGTGCTGGACTACGAGAACCGCTTCCGCGAAAGCGTGATCGACGAGTTCGCCGACGCTTATCTTGCCGGCGCGACCCCGGTGCCCTGCATCCGCTGCAACGAGCGGGTGAAGTTCCGCGACCTGCTGGAGACAGCCAAGGACCTGGAGGCCGACTGCATGGCCACCGGCCATTACATCCAGCGGTTCCAGGGCCCTGAGAAGGCCGAACTGCACCGCGCCGCCGATCCGGACCGGGACCAGAGCTATTTCCTGTTCTCGACGAAGCAGGAACAGCTGGATTACCTGCGCTTCCCGCTGGGTCACCTGAAATCCAAGGCCGAGACGCGGGCGCTGGCCCGCGAATTCGGGCTTGAGGTCGCCGACAAGCCCGACAGCCAGGACATCTGCTTCGTGCCCAACGGCTCCTACGCCGCGGTGATCGAGAAACTGCGCCCGGGTGCGGTCGAACCGGGCGAGATCGTGCACATGGACGGGCGCGTTCTGGGGTCCCATGAGGGCGTGATCCACTACACGATCGGCCAGCGCCGGGGCCTTGGCATCGGCGGGGGCGAACCGCTGTACGTGGTGAAGCTGGACGCCGACGCGCACCGGGTCGTCGTCGGCCCGCGCGAGGCGCTGGCCACCGCCCGCGTGCCGGTGAAGGAAGTGAACTGGCTGGGCGACGGCGATTTCCAGAACGCCCCCGAAGGCGGCTGGGAGGTTGGCGTCAAGGTCCGCTCGACCCGCCCGCCAAAACCGGCACGGGTGCGTCCGACCGGACCGACCAGTGCCGAGGTCGAACTGCTGGCCCCGGAAGAAGGCGTCGCCCCCGGCCAGGCCTGCGTGTTCTACGCCCCCGACGGCAGCCGCGTACTGGGCGGCGGCTGGATCACCCGCGACTGACCTAACCCGCACGGGCCGCCTCCTGCGGCCCGTCGCACCCGCTTGCCGCGCCTAGACCGCGTGGCGATCCACCAGCACCGAACAGGGTGCATGACGCACCACCCGCGCGGCAGTGGAGCCGAGGAAAATGTCAGAGAACCCCGGACGGTGAGAGCCGATGATCACCAGGTCCGGCTCTGTCTGGTCGATGACCTCGAGGATCCGCACATAGGCGCCGCCGCGGTCCAGTCGCACCGCGGCGCTTTCCAGCCCCGAGTCCCGGACCAACTTTTCCAGCGCCGTCTGCAGGTCCCGGTCACGCACCACGCGCACGTCCTTGGGGACATAGGCTTCGGCGAAGGCGGGGATTTCAGGGATGACATGCATCGCCGTGATCTTCCCCCCCGGCGCGACCAGCCGCCCCGCCAGCCCCAGGATCCATTTCGCGACGTCCTCGTGGGCCAGGTCGACCGGGACCAGGATGTTGTTGTACATGACGTGTCCTCCGCCTTTCTTTCTTGCCTTTAGATCAGACCCGCGCCCGCGCTTTCGCGCCTTGACGCAAATCAACTGGACCTCGTGCCGCCGCGCGGGCAAGGTCCGCGCGACAGGCAGATGACAGGAGTATAGCATGACATTGGACGCCGCCCTGAACGCCGCCGACACCGGGCTGGACGCCTCGCTGGAGCGGTTGTTCGCCCTGCTGCGCATTCCCAGTATCTCGACCGATCCGGAGTATCATGCAGATTGCGTGAAGGCGGCGGACTGGCTGGTGTCGGAACTGACGTCGCTTGGCTTTGACGCCTCGCGCCGGGACACGCCGGGCAAGCCGATGGTCGTCGCCCGCCACGAGGGACCGGGGCCGAAGATGCTGTTCTACGGCCACTACGACGTGCAGCCGGTGGACCCGCTGGAACTGTGGGACCGCGACCCGTTCGATCCGGCGATCGAGGAGACGCCTGCCGGCAAGGTGATCCGCGCGCGCGGCTCGTCGGACGACAAGGGCCAACTGATGACCTTCATCGAGGCGATGCGCGCCTGGAAGGAGGCGACAGGCACCCTGCCCGGCAACCTGGTGTTGCTGTTCGAGGGCGAGGAGGAAAGCGGCTCGCCGTCGCTGATCCCGTTCCTCGAGGCCAACAAGGACGAGCTGTCGGCGGACATCGCCTTTGTCTGCGACACCGGGATGCTGGACCAGGATTCGCCGTCGATCTGCACCATGCTGCGCGGCATGCTGGCGGTCGAGTTCTCGTTCAAGGGCCCCAGCCGGGACCTGCATTCGGGCATGTACGGCGGCCCGGCGATGAACCCGAACCGGATGATGGCGAAAGTGCTGTCGCAACTGCACGACGATCAGGGCCGGGTGACGGTGCCGGGTTTCTATGACGGTGTGGAACCCATCCCTGCCGATGTCGCCGAAAGCTGGCGCACGCTGGATTTCGACGGCGAGGCCTTCCTGGCCGAGGTCGGGCTGAAGGTGCCCGCGGGCGAACAGGGCTTTTCCGTGCTGGAGCAGATCTGGGCCCGGCCCACGGCCGAAATCAACGGCATGTGGGGCGGCTATACCGGGACCGGGTTCAAGACCGTGCTGCCCGCGAAATCCACCGCCAAGGTCAGCTTCCGCCTGGTCGGTACGCAGGATCCGATCGCGATCCGCGATGCGTTCAAGACCTGGCTGGAAGAACGGCTGCCCGAGGATTACGAGCTGGAGTTCTGGTCCCGAGACGGTGCCCCTGCCACGGTCATGCCCACCGACCGCCCCGAGTTCGCCCGCGCCCGCGAGGTGCTGAGCGACGAATGGCCCAATGACGCGGTGTTCGCGGGCAGCGGCGGCTCGATCCCCATCGTCGGACGCTTCCGCGAGATCCTGAACGTGGACAGCATCCTGATCGGCTTTGGCCTGGACGACGACGGGATCCACTCGCCGAACGAGAAGTACGCGCTGACCAGCTTTCACAAGGGTATCCGGTCGTGGGTGCGGGTGATCGGGGCGATCAGCGCAGGCTGATTTTCCGGGCAACCGGGCGCGCCATGGCGAATGCCAGGCGCGCCCGCCCTACGCGGTGACTAATCCCGGCGCTTCGCCCGACCCCGATGGTTGCGACCAGGGGGCGCCAGCCCTTCGGCCAGCACCTCGGTCATCGGATGATCCGGGAACAGCGAGGCGTAATGCGCATACGCCTGACGCACGGCCTGCGTCGCATCCACCTCGGCAGGCAGACCCAGCACCCAGTCGAAAAAGATCGTGCGGCAATCGGCAGCGCCGATGCCCTCGATCCGGTAGGCCTCGTACAGCAGGCCGCGCGGGTCAATCTGCAATCCGCCCTTCATCCCGATCCCCTGCCCTGTGCGCTTACAGCGAACCTCAGGAACGGGACGAAAACTGCGCGGAAAACGACATGGATCAGGCCGCCAGCGCCGCTGCGGCCTCTTCGAACAGGATCGCGTGCCGTGCCGCAAGCGCCTCGATGTCGTTGTCATAACCGCCGCCCAGCACGCCGGTGACGGGCACACCCGCTGCCCGCAGGCGCGAGATCACCAGCCGGTCGCGGGCGCGCAGACCTGCATCCGTCAGGGACAGGCGGCCCAGCCGGTCGGCATGATGCGGGTCCACCCCGGCGTTATAGAACGCTAGGTCGGGGGCAAACCCGGTCAGGACCTCGTCCAGCACCGTTCCCAGCCTCGCAAGGTAGGCCCGGTCGGCAACCCCGTCCTTCAGCCCCACGTCCAGCCGCGATTGCGCCTTGCGCACCGGGTAGTTCCGCGCCGCGTGGATGGACAGGGTAAACACAGACGGGTCGTCGGCGAAGATCCGCGCGGTGCCGTCGCCCTGGTGTACATCCAGGTCCACGACCAGCACGCGGGCCACCTGCCCCGCATCCAGCAGCGCGCGCGCCGCCACCGCCACGTCGTTGAACACGCAATAGCCCGCGCCCCTGTCGGGTCCGGCGTGATGTGAGCCGCCCGCGGCATTGCAGGCCAACCCATGCTCCAGCGCCAGCCGGGCCGCCAGCGTGGTGCCTGCCGCCGACAGCTGCGCACGGCGGGCGACGGCCGCGGTCGCGGGCAGACCGATCTCGCGCACCTCGTCGGGCGTGGTCGTGCAGGTCAGAACCCGGTCGACATAGCCCGGCGCGTGCACGGCGGCGATCTGCGCGAAAGGTGCGGGCGCGGGCGCGATATAGCCCCCGGCCCGGGGCAGCAGGCCGCGCGCGACCAGCGTGCGCCGCAGGTAGCCGTATTTCGACATCGGGAACCGGTGCCCCGGCTTCAGCGGCGCGATGTAGTCCGGGTGCCAGACGATGGGCAGCACCCTACCCCTCCAGCACCCGCGTCACGATCTGTTCCGAGCGTTCGGCATCCTCGGCCAGCATCACGCGCAACTCGTCGATGGTCTCGGCCCCGCCGGCCTCGGCCACCAGCGCGTTCAGGCCCGGCCCGCCGCTTTCCACGTCGAAATCCTTGAACAGCGCCAGCCGCGCGTAGTGCTGCAGCGCCATCAGCCGGGCGACGGCAGTGGTCAGGTGCGCGGCGTCCTGGCGTGTCAGGAACCCGGCCTCGGCCAGGGGCGCGATCATGTGGCGCGGCGCGCAGGCGGTGATGCCCGGCGTCAGCAGCTTGCCAGTCTGCAAGGCAAGCTCGATGTCGCGCAACCGGCCGGGGCGTTCCTTCATTGCCCAGGGATCGTCTGTCTGGCGCGTCTCGGCGATGCGGGCGCGC
>JBFHFG010000296.1:0-4786 GCA_041583815.1 Halovulum sp. | reverse complement strand
CGCGTCGCCGCGGGCGAACCGCTGGCGCTGAAGCAGTCCGACGTGCGGCTGGACGGCTGGGCGCTGGAAAGCCGGCTGTACGCCGAGGACCCTTATCGCAACTTCCTGCCTTCGATCGGGCGGCTGATCCGCTATCGACCCCCGCAGGAGGAAGCGCGCCGGGTCCGCAACGACACCGGCGTTTACGAAGGCGGCGAGATCTCGATGTTCTACGATCCGATGATCGCCAAGCTGTGCACTTGGGGACCGGACCGGGCCGAGGCGCTGGAGGAAATGCGTGTCGCGCTGGACACGTTCGAGGTCGAGGGGATCGGCCACAACTTGCCGTTCCTTGCAGCGGTGATGGATCACCCGCGCTTCGTCTCGGGCGAGATCACAACCGGGTTCATCGCCGAGGAATATCCCGACGGGTTCGACGGCGTGACCCTGCCGGGCGCGGCGCAGCACCGGATCGCCGCGCTGGCCGCGCGGATGTGGGAAATCGTCAGCGCCCGCGCCGCGCAGATCAGCGGCCAGCTGTCGACCGCCGATCCCGCGGCCGAGCGCGAACTGGTGGTGATCGTGGCCGGTGCCCCGCACCCGGTACGGCTGAACGGCGACGGCGCGGTGTTTTTCGGCGATGTCTCGCTCGACGTCGAGGCGCTGGACTGGCAGCCGGGCGCGACGCTGGCCCGTGCCTCGGTCGGGGGTGTGGACATGGTGGTCAAGGTCGACCGCCGGACAGACGGGTTCCGCATCCGCTATCGCGGCGCGGATATGGAGGTGAAGGTGTATACCCCGCGCCAGGCCGAACTGGCCGCGCTGATGCCCGAGAAACTGCCGCCCGATACATCCCGCATGCTGCTGTGCCCGATGCCGGGCCTGGTGGTCAGCCTTGCCGTCTCCGAGGGGGACGAGGTGCAGGAGGGCCAGCCGCTGTGCACCGTCGAGGCGATGAAGATGGAGAACGTGTTGCGGGCCGAGCGCAAGGCGGTGGTCACGCGTGTACATGTCGAGGCGGGGCAATCCCTGTCCGTCGACGAGATCATCATGGAGTTCGAGTAGGCGCATGGATGTCCGGCTGCACCTGGGGGCGCACAGGACCGGGACGACCCGGCTGCAGCAGGAGTTGCGGCGCCGGGCCAGTCACCTTGAACAGCGCGGCATCGCCGCCGCCTGGCCACGCCAGTTGCGCCCCGAGGACGGGGACTGGCGGTTCGCCGTTGGCGCGCGGGTGCCCGCGCTTGGCCGCGTCGCGCGCGCCGAAAGTCTTCGCCTGCTGACAAAGGCCCGCGCAGAGGCGTTGGCGCAAGGCCGCGACCGGCTGGTCGTGTCCGAGGAGAACTACGCCGGTAACATCGACCGCATGGTCCGCAGCGGCGTTCTCTACCCCGATATAGCGCGGCGCGCGGGGATGATCGCGCCGGTATTCCGGGACGATCCGGTAACGGTGCTGTTCTCGATCCGCAGCTATGCTGGGATGTTCGCCTCGCTTTATGCTCAGATGGTCCGGCGGCGTCCCGCGCCCGAGTTCGACGGCCTGAAGGCCCGGATGCTGGCCCTGCCGCGCCGCTGGCCCGACGTGCTGGCCGACCTGGCCGGGGCCTTCCCGCAGGCGCAGGTGCTGGTCTGGCCGTTCGAGACCATGCACGGCAACGGGATCGAGGCCGTCCGCCTGTTGCTGGGCGAGGATCGGATCGTTGCCGTGAACGAGGATCTGCCGGCGGTCTATTCCTCGCCCACCGCGCCCGCGATCGAGCGGCTGAACCGGATGCGCTCTGCCGAGGGGCGCACGCGCGAGGCACGCCGGGCCGTCATCAAGGAATTCCCTTTGGGCGAGTATCCCGCGTTCCGGCCTTGGACCGAGGATGAGCGCGCCGTGTTCGATGCCGCTTATGCCCAGGACCTTCAGGCGCTGCGCACCGCGCCGCCGCCCAATCTGATGCTGGTCGACCTGGCCCAGCGACCCGAGGTCTGCCATGCCTGACGCGGCCTGCCTTCCGTTCTATCCGCCGCGGCGGCTGTCGATTTCCTGCCGGCGCAGGGGCATCCGGTCGATCAGGCGGATCACCTCGCGCGAAGTGATCGGCGCGGGTTTGCGGTATTTCACCTCGCCATCCTTGCCCAGCACCAGCACGGTGAAATCGCGCGGCCGGAACCTGGTGCGCAGCTCGGACAGCGTGTCCGGGTCGCTGTCGACCAGGATCACCACGTCCCGCTCGTCCAGTTCGGCCTTTTCGGCGTCCAGGTTGGCAAGCTGCGTGGCCAATCGGGGATCGGCGGGCGAGTCGGCAAAGACGATTATCGGCCGCGCCACCCATTTCAGTTCGTCCAGCGTGGGCTGCGCCAAGTCCGCCGCACCGACGGTCGTGGCGGCCAGCACGGCCCCGGCAAAAGACAGGATACGGACGAACATCGGCGATACCTCCTGCTCAGGATTTAAGTCCTTCCGCGCGCATTGCGAGGGGGGGCGGCAGGTTTGCCCCGGAGGAACAGGATGACACAGACCGCCGCCCCTGCCGAGAGTGCACGTCGCGCCGAGGCCCCGCTGGCCGTGCTGGCGGCATCGGTGGCGCTGGCCGTGTTCGTCTACGCGCAAGGGCTGGGGATGATGAGGGCGGGGTTGTTCGAATACCCGCTGGACGACGTCTATATCCACCTTGCCATCGCCGAGCAGATCGCGCGCGGCACCTATGGTGTCAACGCGGGCGAGGTGACCTCGGCTGCGTCGTCCATGCTGTATCCGCTTCTGCTGGCGTCCACCGAGGGACCGCTGCAACGCTATCTGCCAGTGCTGTGGAACATGCTGGGGGTGGTCGCGGCGGGCTTTCTGTGGGGGCTGCTGCTTCGCGAAGCAGGGCTGGCGCGCGGCGCGCCACGGCGCACCGGCGTGATCCTGGCCGTGGTCGGACCGATCGGGCTGAACATGGGGGGGGTCGCCTTCACCGGCATGGAACATGCGCTGCACGGCGCCGTGACCCTGGCACTGCTGGTGGGGCTGGCGCGCTTCGTACGTGATGGCCGGACCGGTGTGCTGCTGTGCGCCGGGGTGCTGCTGGGCCCGATGCTGCGGTACGAGGGGCTGGGCCCCGCGCTGCTGGCGGTGGCCGTCGTGCTGATGCACGGGCGGCGCGCGGCGGCAGCGGGCCTGCTGGCGGCGGCGGTGCTGCCGCTGGCCGGGTTCACCGCGTTCCTGGTGTCGAGCGGGCTTGCGCCGGTGCCGAACTCGGTCATGGCCAAGCTGGGCGGCAGCACCGGGGACCTGTCCCTGCCGGCCCGCCTGGGCGGGCGACTGGCGGACAACCTGGCCGAATCTGCCGGGCTGGCGCTGGCGGTTCTGATGCTGATGGCCGCAGGACTGTCGCTGCATCCCGCGATACGTCGCGACACGCTGGCCCGCTGGCTGGCGCCGGTGGGCGCTGCGGCGGGGGCCGGGCACCTGGTCTTCGGCAAGATCGGCTGGATGGACCGGTACGAACATTATGCTCTGGTCTTCGTGGCCGGCGCGCTGGCTGTCTCGTTGGCCCGTCTGCCCGAGGCCGGGCAGCTTCGGCGGACGGGGCAGGGCGTGCTTCTGCTGGTGCTGGGCGCGCTGGGGATTTTCTACCAGCAGAACCTCGGGGCGCGCGGGCAGTGGGCACCGCAGGCGCATCACCTGCAAACCGAACAGATGGCTCGCTTCGCCAAGGATTTCCACGATGCGCCGGTGGCGGTGAACGACCTGGGCCGCGTGGCCTGGCGCAACCCGCACTACGTGCTGGACCTGTGGGGCCTCGCCTCGCCGATTGCGCTTGAACGGCGGCTGACCGATCCGCGCCCGGGCTGGGCCGACGACATCGCCGCCGCGCACGGTGTCACGCTGGCCATGGTCTATGACGACTGGGTCGGCACGGCCATCGGCGCCGACTGGGTCAGGCTGGGCGCGCTGACACTCGACGCCCCGGCTGGATATCTGGGCGGGCTGGAGGTTGCGTTCTGGGCCACCGACCCGGCCGCCGCACCTGATCTGCGCGACAAGCTGCGTGCCTTTGTTCCGACGCTGCCCCACGGCGCCGGGTTCACCTTCGCGGCGGACAACCCCGCGTCCCGCCCCGGCGATGGAGGATGAGATGACCGATTTCCCGCAGGACTGGGCTGCGCTGGCGACCCGCGAACTGAAGGGCCGCGCGCCCGACGACCTGACCTGGCACACGGTCGAGGGCATCGCCGTCAAGCCGCTCTATACCGAGGCCGACCTTAAGGCTGTCACCCACCTTGGTACGATCCCCGGACAGGCGCCGTTCGTGCGTGGCCCCCGCGCGACGATGTACGCCGGGCGGCCCTGGACGATCCGTCAGTACGCGGGGTTCTCGACAGCCGAGGAATCCAACGCCTTCTACCGCAAGGCGCTGGCGGCGGGGCAGCAGGGCGTCTCGGTCGCCTTCGATCTTGCCACGCACCGGGGCTATGACAGCGACCATCCGCGGGTCCTGGGCGATGTCGGCAAGGCGGGTGTCGCCATCGACAGCGTCGAGGACATGAAGATCCTGTTCGACGGCATTCCGCTGGGCGAGGTCTCGGTCTCGATGACCATGAACGGCGCGGTGATCCCGGTGCTGGCCAGCTTCATCGTCGCCGGCGAGGAACAGGGTGTCCCGCGCGGCAAGCTTTCGGGGACCATCCAGAACGACATTCTCAAGGAGTTCATGGTCCGCAACACCTACATCTATCCGCCGGAACCCTCGATGCGGATCGTTTCCGACATCATCGCCTATACCGCGGCCGAGATGCCGCGCTTCAACTCGATCTCGATTTCCGGCCATCACAT
>JBFHFG010000295.1:0-4797 GCA_041583815.1 Halovulum sp. | reverse complement strand
TCTTCGTTCCCGATGTAACGCCTTACGAGAACATGAAGCTGCGGATGCTGAACGGCGCTCACTCGCTGATCGCCTATGCCTCGGTGGTCGCGGGTCATGAGTACGTGCGCGATGCGATGGCGGACCCGGCATTGGCTGCATTGGCCGACCGGCAGATGCGCGTGGTGGCACGCACGCTTGGCCCGTTGAGGGATATCGACCTGGACACCTATCGCGCGGATCTTCTGGCGCGGTTTGCCAACCCCGAGATCGCACATCAGACCCGCCAGATCGCCATGGACGGAACCGAGAAACTGCCGCAACGCATATTCGAACCGGCGGTTGAGGCCATGGCGGCTTGCGATGACCCGGCGCCCTACGCTTTCGCGACAGCCGCCTGGATGCGGTACTGCCTCGGGGTGGACGACAGGGGCGCCGAGTATCCCTTGAACGACCCGCGCGCCGACGAGCTGCACGCCGCCGTACAGCAGGCCGGGCGCGGGGCAGGGGCCTTGTGTCAGGCGCTGATGGCGCTGCCCGGACTGTTCCCTGAGACCCTGCGTGACGGCGCGTTCCGCGCAGCCGTAACCGTCAGGCTGGAAGCCATGCTTAACGACGGTATGTCGACTGCAATCCGGAACGAAGCCTGACCCGTCGCCCGTATACTCGCCAGGCGCTATTTTTCGACCAGCCAAGCTACGGGGCGGCGGACCGCTTTCCCGACCAACGCCTTCGCGCGATCCTGACGGACGACGGCCCCCGATCCCCTGATATGCACTCGGACTCCATGGGCGCACGCGCCGGGTTGGAGTGGATCGCGACAAATCTGGAATTGTAAAACAAATACATTAATGCTGTAATGTACTTGTACGAGCAAGGAACATATGCCGTGGCGCAGTCGCACGACCATATATCTTTCCCTCCAAACATGCGTTTGGAAGAACGAATCTACTACGATCTGCTCGGCCGGATCCAGTCCGGAGCGTATCCCGAGGGCAGCCGGCTGCCGACCGAGAATGTTTTCGCTGAAGAGTTCGGTGTATCGCGCCCCGTGATCCGGTCAGCCCTTGCGCGCCTGCGCGAAGCGGGGCTGATCGTTTCACGGCGCGGTGCTGGCAGCTTCGTCGAGGCAACCGGCGTGGATTACTCTCGCGCGTTCAGAAGCCTCAGCAGCATCGATGATATCGCGGAATACTACAGTTTCCGCCGTCTGATCGAAGGCGAGGCGGCGGCAGGCGCTGCGCTACGGGCTGGTAAGGCCGATCTGGACGAACTGGCGGACCTTCAGGCGCGGATCGAGGACGACATCGAAGCGGGACAGGCCACGATCGACAACGACATCCGGTTCCATGTCAGGCTGGCGCAGATCGCCGGGAACCGCTTCATCGTCGAAAGCCTCGACCTGTTGCAGCCGCACCTGCGGTTCGTTGCCAGGTTCATGCGAAGCCTCACGCCCGATGGCTATGCCGCGGCCAAGAAGCGCCTGCAGGGTGAGCATCAGGAGATCATCGAAGCCCTTCGCGACAAGGACCCCGAAGCAGCCCGGAAGGCGATGCTGGAGCACATCAATTCCTCCGAGAATCGGATCTTCCGGGGTGCAGGTAATGAAGATTGACTGTGTTGTTCCGAGCCGGTCGAAGATCGGGGAGGGCGCGGTCTGGGACGAGCGGGACCAGGGGTTGTGGTGGGTCGATATCGCGTCGGGGCTGGTTCACTTCTTCGATCCGGTGACCGGGGTGAACGACGTGTTCGACTTCGGCGAGCCGGTCGGGTGCCTGTCGCGCCGCGACGCGGGCGGGCTTGTCGTTGCCGCGCGCAGCGGGCTCTACCTGTACGATCCCCAGAGCGGTGCGCGCGAGGCGCTGGTGGACCCCGAGGCGCATCTGCCCGGAAACCGGTTCAACGACGGTGCCACCGATCCGCGCGGCCGCTTGTGGGCGGGAACGATGAAGGATGACGGCGGTCCGGCCGCGCAGGTCGGCCGGTTCTACCGGTTCGATCCGGACCGCACGCTGAGCACGCATTTCGACCCGGTCTACACGACGAACGGGATGACGTTCTCTCCGGACGGAAAGACCATGTACCTGTCGGATTCGCACCCCGATGTCCGGATGATCTGGGCCTGCGACTACGACCTCGATACCGGGACGCCGTCCGGCAGGAGAGTGTTCTTCGACACCCGCGCCGTCGCGGGCCGTCCCGACGGCGGCACGGTCGATGCGGACGGATGCTACTGGATGGCCGGCGTCGGGGGCGGACAGCTTGTGCGCATCACCCCGGCTGGCGATGTCGACCGGATCATCGACATGCCGGTCGAGAAGCCGTCCAAGCCGATGTTCGGTGGTTCGCGGCTGGACACGCTTTTCGTCACGTCGATCGGCGCGGGCTACGAGGACGACCCGGACCAGCCCCAGGCGGGCAGCCTGTTCGCCATCACCGGGCTGGGCGTGACCGGCATTCCCCAACCCAGGTTCGCAGGGTAACAGACATGAAGATCACCGGTTTGCGCAGTTTCATGACCCGCGACCGCGACCGGCCCCGCGTGCTGGTCGCCATCGACACGGACGAGGGCATCACCGGTTGGGGCGAATGCTACAACCACGGGCCGGACAGGGCGCTGCCGCCGCTGCTCGACTATCTCTACCTGCAGATCGAGGGCGAGGATCCGACCCGGATCGAGCGGCTGATCCTCAAGCTGCTTCAGCAATCGCGCTTTCCGCCCGGCGCGCTGGGGCTGGCGGCGATCTCGGCGATCGACCATGCGCTGTGGGACATCTCGGCCAAGGCGCTGGGGGTGCCGGTCTACCGGCTGCTCGGCGGCCATGTCCGCGACCGGGTGCGGGTCTATCTGGGCGTCTATACCGCGCCCGAGCCCGAGGATGTGCGCGACCACTGCGCCGCGATGCAGGAACAGTACGGTCTGACCGCGTTCAAGCTGTCGCCCTATCGGATCGACATCCACGCCAATCCCTGGGGCAAGGTGCTGCGCTCGACCGCCGACTGGGTGGGTCGCCTGACCGAACTGTGCCCGGACACCGAGTTCGCCTTCGACGCCCATGCCAAGCTGTTCGAGCCCTGGCAGGCGGCGCAGCTGGGCAACGCGCTGGCCCCGTTCCACCCGCTGTTCTACGAAGAACCGATGCGCCCCGAGAACATCGAGGCCTGGGGTGCGCTGAAGGCGCAGCTGAACGTGCCGCTGGCCACGGGCGAAAGCCTCTATTCCCGGTTCGAGTTCACCCGGCTGCTGGACTGCGGCGGCGCGGACATCATCCAGCCCGACATCTGCGCGGTCGGCGGCCTGCTGGAGATGCGCAAGATCGCCGCCATCGCCGAGGCGCGCTATGTCACCGTCGCCCCGCACAACCCGATGGGGCCGCTGGCAACGGCGGTGAACCTGCACTTCTGCGCCGCGCAGCCGAACTTCAAGATCCTGGAATACCGGCTGCCGGGCGGGGCGCCCTACCACGGCGACGGGATGGCGACGGGCGCCGACAGCGCCGACTACGTGCTCGACCCCTACCTGCCCGTGGATGGCCACCTGCAGCTGCGCCCCGACCGGCCCGGCTGGGGCGTCGAGATCGACGAGGATTACCTGAAGACCGACCGCTACATCCACTGGGAGCGCAAGCTGCCCGTGCGCCCCGACGGATCGACCGCCTATGTCTGACCTGCATGCGATGAAACGGCTGCTGATCACCGGCGCGGCGGGCGGGCTGGGCAGCATGTGCCGCCAGCGCCTTGCGCACATGGCCGACAGGCTGCGCCTGTCGGACGTGGCCGATCTTGGCGAGGCGGGTCCGAACGAGGAACTCGTGCCGTGCGACCTGAGCGACAAGGCCGCCGTCGAACGGCTGGTCCAGGGCTGCGACGGCATCGTGCACCTGGGCGGCCGCGCAGTGGAGGACAGGTGGGAGGTGATCCGCGCGTCCAATATCGACGGCATCGTCAACCTGTACGAGGCGGCGCGCAAACACGGCAAGCCGCGCATCGTCTTCGCCAGTTCCAACCACGCCATCGGCTATTACAGGCAGACCGAGCGGCTGGACGCGGACGTGCGCACCCGCCCCGACGGGCTTTACGGTGTCTCGAAGGTCTTCGGCGAGGCGATTGCCTCGATGTATCACGACAAGTTCGGCGTCGAGACCGCATGCGTGCGCATCGGCTCGTGCTTTCCGGAACCGCGCACGCAGCGGATGATGGCGACCTGGCTCAGCCATGACGACTTCGTCCGGCTGATCGAGCGGGTCTTCGCGGTGCCCGTGCTGGGCTGCCCGATCATCTACGGTGCGTCGGACAATGACATGTCCTGGTGGGACAACAGCAAGACCGACTACCTCGGCTGGCGTCCGCGGGACAACAGCGAGACGTTCCGCGCCAGGGTCGATGCCGAACCGCGCCCGGCCCCGGACGCGCCCGATTCCATCTTCCAGGGCGGCATGTTCACCGCCAACGGCATATTCGAGGATTGAACCGACATGACCAATGATCTTTCCCAAGCACTGACGGGCATCTCGGGCATCCTCGCGACGCCCTTCGACGAGGCGGGCGACATCGCCCCCGACCGCCAGGCGCCGATCGTCGAGCGCGCCATCGCGGCGGGCGTCCACATCCTCACCGCCAATGGCAACACCGGCGAGTTCTACGGGCTGACGCTGGACGAGGCCGAGACGATGGTGCAGGCCGCCGCCGCGCACATCGCCGGCCGCGTGCCGCTGGTCGCCGGCGTCGGGCGTGGCATCCGCGACGCCTGCCGGCTGGCCCGGACCTCGGCGGATGCGGGGGCTTCGGCCCTGATGATCCACCAGCCGCCCGATCCTT
>JBFHFG010000294.1:0-4801 GCA_041583815.1 Halovulum sp. | reverse complement strand
TGTAAGTCTAGGGGAGTGTATTCCTTACCCCCTCGCCCTGCCTGCGGACCTTCCCTATCGACGTGCGCTGCTAGCCAGGATGTCGTCCGAGGCGGGGGTTACACCACGACCGCTCGTCACCACCAACTCCTACGAGATGATGCGGGATCTGGTGGAATCCGGCATGGCCATTTCGTTCCAGGCGAACCTGCCTGTCGATCGCAGCAAGACACACCCCGGCCTTACGTATGTGCCACTGAACGAACCGCTCGGGCGCTATAGCCTGCTTTCCATATGCGCGCGGCAAGGAAGACGATTTTCGGTAACCGCGCAGGTGTTTCTTCGTTTCATCGAGCAGCATCTCGACGGTATCGCCGGCGAATACCGCCTGACAAATTCTATCGAGCGCAACCATCGGAAAAGGTCGCCACGGAAGTAGCGGAAAGACCATGTGTCGCAACTTCACGCACCCGCAAAAATTCATTATATTTCATGTACTTGCAAGTCCTCCACAAAGGACTTCCCTCAACACGGGAGGATCTTGGTGAGATGGGCAACGCAATGCGCTAATTTTGAGAACTTACACCGACTTATCTTATTCTTTTTAGTTCAAAAACTGTCGCTAAGCTGAGAGCCGAACAATCATTCGGTCAGTAGAGGCGACATGACGAACTGGAAGGCTCTCTCTCTCGCGCTTTGGGCGACAACCGCTGTAACCGCTCATGCGGAAGACATGCAAAAGGTCACGATCGGCGTCGGCACGCAGGTGCTCAACGTTACATACCCCTGGCTCATGATGCCGCAAGCAATGGGATATTGGGCGGATGAGGGGTTGGAGGTCGAAGTCATCCCCGTCAGCGGTTCGCTCCAGGCGGTCCAGATGCTGGCCGCCGGCACGATCGACTTCGCGCAGATGGGCGCCGGTACCGCGATCCAGGCGGTCTCGAAGAACGGCATGGATCTCAAGCTCGTCATGGCGAACAGCACAATGGACTGGTCAATCGTCGCCGAAACGGGCGGCCCGATTTCCTCTGCAAAGGACCTCGAAGGCAAGAAAGTCGGCCTGCTTAGTCTCGCAAGCTCCGGCAACGCGCTCCTCAAGTCCTACCTGATCGAAAACAGCGTCGATCCGGACAGCGTCTCCGTCGTCGCCACCGGCGCGGGCGCCCCCGCGCTGCTGGCTCTGCAGAATGGAAGTGTGGACGCCTTGATGTTCTGGGGCTCAATGAACCTGAGCTTCGAGAACATGGGTGCCGACCTAAAGCATCTCTACTCCGAAAGCTGGCGCGAGATGCCTGACTTCTCTCTGGTGGCCCTCGGGTCGCTGATCGAGGAAGATCCCGAACTGGTCGAGAAAGTCGTGCGGGGCGCGGTGAAGGGCACCGTGTTCGCATACGCCTCTCCGGAGTGCACCCGTGTCGTGCACTGGGAAAGCTTCCCAGACAGCAAGCCCGGCGGCGCCCCGGACGAGGCCACGGCTGCACTTTGGGACGACAGGGCGCTGGCCAAGACGCTGGACGGGATCGAGTTTATCCGGACGACCAGCGGTGGTGAATACTGGGGTGCCGTGCCCCTGTCCGGGCTGGACGTACTGCAGGACTTTCTCGTCTCTACCGATCAGATCCCGGAAAAGGCTCCGGTGGAAAGCTTCGTCATCGGCGATCCGGCGTTCTTCAAGACAGTCAACGATATCGACATGGCTGCTATCGAGACCGACGCCGAGGCCTGCGCGCCCAAATGATAGCGGCAGCGCTTGAAAGCCCCGCCAGGATCGACACGCCGCAGATTGACGTCCGCGGCGTGTCCAAACGCTATACCAGCCGCGACGGCTCCATCGTGCAGGCACTTTCACCGGTAGATCTGGCCGTACGCGCGCGCGAGTTCGTCTGCATCGTCGGGCCGTCCGGTTGCGGCAAGTCCACCTTGCTGAAGATGATGGCGGGGACCCTGCAATCCAGCACGGGCGAAATCCTGCTCGCCGGACAGCCGATCAGCGGGCCTAGCGAACAGGTCGGCATGGTGTTCCAAGCACCGGCCCTGCTCCCTTGGCGTACTGTCGAGGCAAACGCCCTTCTGCCGCTCGAACTTCAGGGCATGGACGTCCGCGCGCATCGCGACCGGGCGGAGAAGCTGTTCGACCTGGTCGGGCTATCGGATTTTCGGGCGAAGTACCCCGGGGAACTGTCCGGCGGCATGCAGCAACGCGTCGGCCTTGTACGCGCCCTGATCCACGACCCCGCTCTGCTGCTGATGGACGAGCCGTTCGGCGCACTGGACGCGATGACCCGCGAGACGATGAACCTCGAACTTCTACGCATCTGGCGCGACGCACGGAAAACCGCCGTCCTTGTGACGCACTCCATTCCCGAGGCCGTATTCCTTGCCGATCGCGTGGTGGTGATGTCGGCACGACCGGGCAGGATCGCCGAGGTCATCGACATCGACATCCCGCGCCCTAGACGGCTGGAAATGATGAACTCCGACACGTTCGGCGGCTTCGTTTCGCGCATACGCCGACACTTCGGCGCCATCGGGGGACTGGACGCATGAGCCAGACAGAAATCAGGACCAGCCGTTTGCGCCGCTTCGAGTTCCCGAAACTGCCGTCCGCCCCCGACCTGCTACCGCGCATGGTGCTGCTCGCCGCACTGCTTGCCATCTGGCAGCTGTGCGTTGCGCTGTTCGACATTCCCGCGCTTCTGTTGCCACCACCTTCGGCGATACTTTCGGCACTGTTCGCCGACCTGACCTCGCCGCGGCTGTTGTGGCACGCGGGGATCACGCTTTGGGAGGTGCTGGGGGGGTTCCTGCTCGGTGGCGGAGCAGGCCTGGCCCTCGGCTGCGTGCTTGGACGCTATGACAGGCTCTGGCGGTTGACCTATCCGTACATCGTGGCGTTCGAAACGGTCCCGAAAGTTGCCATCGCGCCGTTGATCGTCGTGTGGTTCGGGTTCGGCATGAACTCCAAGATCGTCACGTCCGCACTGATCTGCTTCTTTCCCGTTGTCGCGAATACGCTGAGCGGGCTCCGAACGACCCCGCCCGAGCTGATCGAGATGATGACCGCATTCAAGGCGTCACCGGGGCAGGTCTTTCGCAAGGCACGCTTGCCGCATGCACTCCCCTACGTTTTCGCAGGTCTCGAAATCGGCATCGTCATGGCAGTGATCGGTGCGATCGTGGGCGAATTCGTCGGCGCGCAGGCCGGATTGGGCTTCATGATACTGCAGAGGCAGTTCGCCATGGATATTGCCGGCGTGTTCTCGATCCTCGTGATCCTCTCGGCTTTCGGCATTCTCCTGAACACCCTCATCCGACGGATACAGCGCACGGTCGTCTTCTGGCTGCCCTCTCCCGGCCAGGGCTGACGCAGCTCTTCAACTCAAGGAAAAGGAAAAACACTTGCCTTTCGATACCCCTCCCCGCCAAGCCAGCCGTGACGAAGTCCCGGTGATCGACCTCGCGCATGAAGACGAAGCCGCCGTCGTGCGCCAGGTGCGCGACGCGTGCCGGAACTCCGCGTTCTTCTACGTGGTCAACCATGATGTGTCGCCCGATCTGCTTCAGTCCGCGTTCCGCGTCGGGAAAGCCTTCTTCGATCAGCCAGATGCGGAGAAGATGAAGATCCACAAGAACAAGTACCACCGTGGATACCTGCCCCTGGGCACGACGAAGCACCCTGGCGCGAAGCGCGATCTCAAGGAAAGCTTCGACATGGGTGTCGACCTGCCCGAGGATCATCCCGACGTGGTCGCAGGTGTTCCGATGAAGGGCCCGAACCAGTGGCCCGATGACGTCGAGTTTCGCGACACGCTCGAGGCCTATGGCGAGGCGGTACTCTCATCCGGGATGAAGGTCCTGCGTCTGCTGGCGCTGAGCCTCGAACTTGAGGAGGATTTCTTCACCAGCCGATTCCGGAACCCGACGGTGCAGACCCGCGTGATCCATTACCCCAAACCCGAGGCAGAACACGCGCAAGAGTTCGACATAGGGGCCGTCAGCCACACGGATTACGGCCTCGTCACCATGCTGGCACAGGATCCCGCAGGCGGGTTGGAGATCCAGCTTCCGGACGGTGAATGGATCGCCGCGCCTTATGTGGATGGCGCCTACGTGGTCAACCTGGGCGATCTGATGGCACACTGGACAAACGACGTATACCGCTCCAACCCGCATCGGGTCGTCAATCGCCTGGGGCGCGGCAGGATGTCTATCCCCACCTTCCTGAACCCAGACTATGAAACCCCGGTGGAGTGCATTCCGACCTGCACAGACGCGTCCAACCCTCCCAAGTACGAGCCCGTCGGCGCGGGTGAGTATGTCACCAACAAGATCCGACAGAACCAGGGCTTCAAACCTGAGGCTGCTGCCTGATATGAAGCCGCCCGCGCGGTATGCCGTGCGGGCGGAGCCTGAAATCGGATTCTGTCCGCCACTCCGTTTCGAGTTGGCCAGTTCTCCGCAAAGGTACCGCGTCAAAGCTTCGGAGCACCGCCTGAGCGCTCCACCAGCATTTCCGGCAGTTTGCCCGCGATCGATCCCGACAAGAGCAAAGGTGCCGAGAAACCGGCGCACTTTACCTGAGCAGCCGCTGGTCTAATCGATCACACCGACCCCAAGTCATATCCAGCAGCGCCCCGATGTCTCAGTCGGCGGTGCCTGGCTTTGATACCCGGAGTGGGACTTCCATCAGGTCTTCGCCGATCACGATCGGGCCGTTGTAGACTTCGGCCATCTCGGCGACCATGCGTTCCTTGACGCCGACCCTGTCAAGCATCGGCAGGAAATGGGTGAGTACGAGCATTCCGACCTCCGCCTGCCG
>JBFHFG010000293.1:0-4821 GCA_041583815.1 Halovulum sp. | reverse complement strand
GCTCTCGCGCAGGATCCGGCCGTCCTCGGTCTCCAGCACCGGCAGCGGCACCGAGCCTTTGGTTTTCGCGACCAGCCAGTCCGGCCGTGGCCTGGTGATGTCGACGACATGAAATTCGACCGCGTCGCGCAGGCCCTTGAGTTCCAGCAATATCTCGATCCGTTGTGAGAACGGGCAGACGGGAATGTGATAAATGATCGGTCGCATGGGTCCTCCGTCCGGGCACGCTAACAGCGGCGCTGGAAACCGCAACGCGTCGCGCCATCTTTGCTGCTCATGGAACTGAACCCGTCACTTCGCGTCCTTCTGATCGGTGCCTCGGGTGGCATCGGCAGCGCCTTGGCGCGGGCGTTGGGGCCGACGAACCTGACCTCGCTCAGCCGGTCCGCCGACGGGCTGGACCTGACCGACGAGGCCAGCATTGCCGCCGCCGCCCAGCGCCTCGACGGCCCGTTCGACCTGATCTTCGACGCCACCGGCGCGCTCGAGATCGACGGCCACGGCCCCGAGAAGGCACTGTCGCAGATCGACCCGCAAGCGATGGCCGCACAGTTCGCCCTGAACGCAATCGGCCCGGCGCTGCTGCTGAAGCACTACGGCCCGAAGCTGAACCGGCAGGGCAGGGCGGTCTTCGCCACGCTCTCGGCCCGCGTCGGCTCCATCGGTGACAACCGGCTAGGCGGCTGGATCAGCTACCGCGCTTCGAAGGCGGCGCTGAACCAGATCGTACGCACGGCGTCCATCGAGATGACCCGCCGCAACCCCGACAGCATCGTCGTCGCCCTGCATCCGGGCACGGTGCAGACCCCGCTGACCCGCAGGTTCGTGGGCGACAAGGCGACGCCCCCGGACGAGGCCGCAGGCAACCTGCTGCGCGTCCTGCACGCCCTGCGCCCGCAGCACACCGGCGGGTTTTACGACTACGCCTTCAAGGAAATCCCCTGGTGAGCCGGCTGATCCTGATACTGGGTGACCAGCTGACCTCGACGCTCTCGGCCCTGCGCGAGGGCGATCCCGAGCGCGACGTCGTGGTCATGGCCGAGGTTCGCGACGAAGCCACCTACGTCCGCCACCACAAGAAGAAGATCGCCTTCACCTTCGCCGCCATGCGCCATTTCGCGGAAACCCTGCGGCAGGATGGCTGGACCGTCGCCTATTCCCGCTACGACGATCCCGACACAGGCCGCTCGATCTGCGCCGAGCTGATGCGCCGCGCGAAAGAGCATGATGCCGACCACGTGTTGACCACCATCTGCGGCGAGTGGCGTCTGCGCGAGGCGCTGGAAAATTGCCCGGTCACGGTGAAAACACTTCCCGACGACCGGTTCATCACGCCGCAGGGGGCCTTCGACGACTGGGCCGAGGGCCGCAAATCCCTGCGCATGGAGTATTTCTACCGCGAGATGCGCCGCCGCACCGGCCTGCTGATGGACGGTGATGACCCCGAGGGCGGGCAATGGAACTACGACAAGGACAACCGCAAGCCCGCGAAGCCGGACCTGTTCATGCCCGAGCCGATGCGGCACACGCCGGATCAGATCACCGAAGAGGTGCTGGACCTCGTCGAGCGCGCGTTCCCAGACAACCCCGGCGACCTGCGCCCGTTCTGGTTCGCCACCGACGCGACGGCGGCGAAGCGCGCCGCGACCAAGTTCATGAAAGAGGCCCTGCCGCGTTTCGGCGATTACCAGGATGCAATGCTGCGCGGCGCGCCGTTCCTCTACCACTCGATCCTGTCGATCTACCTGAACGCCGGCCTCCTCGACCCGCTGGACCTCTGCCAGCAGGCGGCGGAACAGTACCGGCAGGGCAACGCCCCGCTGAACGCCGTCGAGGGATACATCCGCCAGATCCTCGGTTGGCGCGAATACGTGCGCGGCATCTATGACCGCGAGGGTCCGGGCTACACCGCGCGCAACCACCTGAACGCCAGCCGCGACTTGCCCGCGTTCTACTACGACCCCGAGGCGACCGACATGGCCTGCGTCCGTGCCGCCGTCGCGCAGACGATGGAACAGGCCTATGCCCACCACATCCAGCGCCTGATGGTCACCGGCACCTTCGCGCTGCTGGCGGGGATTGATCCGCACCAGGTCCACGAATGGTATCTCGAGGTCTATGCCGACGCCTATGAATGGGTCGAAGCGCCCAACGTGATCGGCATGAGCCAGTTCGCCGACGGCGGGCTGCTGGGCTCCAAGCCCTATGCCGCGTCGGGCGCGTATATCGACCGCATGTCCGACTATTGCGGCGACTGCGCCTATTCCGTCTCGAAAAAGCGGGGCGAGGGCGCGTGTCCGTTCAACCCGCTCTACTGGGATTTCCTGCACCGCAACAGGGACAGGCTGTCGAACAACCCCCGCTTGGGCCAGATGTACCGCACCTGGGAACGGATGAAGGATGATACCCGGTCCGAGACGCTGGACAGCGCCCGCGCGATCCTGAACCGGCTCGACAGGGGCGAAAGGGTCTAGCCCTTCTGCACCATCACCGCGCCGATCAGCACCAGTGCCAGACCTGCGATGCGCAGCGCGGATACCGGGCGCACCTCCAGTCCGAAGGCGCCGATGTGATCCGCAAGCGTCGCGCCGATCAACTGGCCCGCGACGATGCAGACGAAGAACACCAGCGCCCCGGTGACGGGGGCGATCACGATAGCCCCACCGACGAACAGCGTGCCGATGAACCCCGCAAGGTAGGCCCACCAGGGCACACTTGCCAACGCGGCCCGGCTCAGGCCCGGCCCGGTGCCCATGACTGTCAGCAGGATCAGCGCCCCGGTGAAAGCCACAAAGATCGAAATCGCCGTCGCCAGCGCGGCGCTGCCCAACACGCTCGACAGAACGGCATTGATCAGCGGTTGCATTGCCACCAGTGCGCCCAAAAGGACCGCGGCAAAGGCGTAAAGCGTGAAATGCATGAAGAAAGCCTCGGAATTATCCCTTGGCGCATAGCACTCCCTGAACGCCCCGCAAAGCCTCATGCGCGGGCATGAAGGGAAACCGGGTTCACAGCGCGCCATGCCAACCGAACCGTGCAAGAGGGGGCTGGCGCCAGCCTTCAAGCCCGCGCTCGATCGGTCCGGCCCAAAGGTATTTCGCTATGCAGGACCCGGTCGCGCCGATAGACAGGGCGGCGAGAGCAGGATCCATGCTCCGGGCCATGAAAAGGAGCTGTCATGTTCATTCGCTGCGCGTTCTTCAAAGGCAAGATCAAGCCGGGGATGGAAGAGGCTTTTCATGCCCATTGGCAGGAAAACCTTGTCCCGCTCTGGTCCGCGTTTCCGAAGCTGCTGGAGCTCAGGGTCCTGCGTGAGGTCGAAAGCGACGATCCCGACAGCCCGTTTCCGCTGACGATGGCGATGAAGTTCGCGTCCCGCGCCGACATAGATGAGGCGCTTGCGTCACCGACCCGTTGGGCCAGCAAGGAAACCTCGAAAAAGCTGTTCGAGATGTTTGACGGTCACGTCATCCATACGGTGTTCGCGGCCGACCAGTTCGATCCGACGCAAGCGGGCTGAATCCAGCCCGTGGTGGACCCTGTCCGGACCGTCCGCAAGGCCGATCCGTGTGCGTTTACGAAGTTTTCATAAACAGAACAGCTGCAATTTCATGTGGTTAAGGGGGTTTTCACTGTGAAAACCCCCGATTTCATGGTGAAGCCGGCCCCGCAGGTGCGCATGAAAAAGGCCCCCGCCGGGGGCCTTTTTTACATCCTGATCGAACCGTGCGGCCGGGCTCAGTTCCCGGTGGATTCCTCGGCTGCGGCGGCTTCGGCCTCTTCCTTGGTGGCCTGTTCACCCCGCGCCCAGTAGCCGTCGTATTCCTCGCCGCTGGCATAGATCATCTTGCCCCGGCCCTGGCGCTGGCCTTTCGCGAAGAAACCCTCGTACCGGTCGCCGTTGGGATAGGTCGCCACGCCCTCGCCGTCGATCTCGCCCGCGGCCCAGCCACCTTCGTAGCTGAAGCCGTCGGTCATCGTGATCTTGCCCTGGCCCTCGCGCTGGCCAGCCACGAACTGGCCTTCGTAGGTGGTCCCATCGGCATAGGTCGCGGTGCCGGTGCCATCGCGCAACCCATCCTTCCACTCGCCGGTATAGGTGAACCCGTCCTCGTAGGTCATCGTGCCGAAGCCGTGGTTGCGGGCGTTCTTGAACTCGCCCTCGTAGACCAGGCCGTTCTCGTAGCGGGCGATGCCCTTGCCCTCGATCACGCCGTTGGCCCAGCCACCCTCGTAGGAGGACCCGTCCGCATAGACGATCTTGCCGGTGCCGTGCGCGACGTCGTTCTTGAACTCGCCGGCATAGACCGAGCCGTCGGGGTAGGTCACCGTGCCTTCGCCTTCGATCCGGCCCTCGACCCATTCACCGACGTACTTGTAGCCGTCAGTGCCGGTAAAGGTGCCCTGTCCGTGGCGCTGGTCGTTCAGGAACGCGCCCTCATAAACGTCGCCCGAGGCATAGGTCGCCACCCCTTCGCCGTGACGCTGGCCGTTCTGAAGCTGGCCTTCGTATTTGTCGCCGTTGGCCTGGACCAGCACACCGGTGCCGTTGATCTGGCCGCCCTTCCATTCGCCGGTATAGGTCAGCCCGTCGGGCATTTTCAGCGTGCCCTGGCCCTCGCGGACACCCTGGGCGATCTGGCCCTCGTAAGTGGCGCCGTCGGGATAGAGGATCTTGCCCTCGCCATCCTTCACGCCGTTCACCCACGCGCCTTCATAGCGATAACCGTTGGGCGAGGTCATCACGCCCTGGCCGTGGTGGACCGCGTCCTTGAACTCGCCCTCGTATTTCACACCGTTCGCATAGACCGCGACGCCGGT
>JBFHFG010000292.1:0-4857 GCA_041583815.1 Halovulum sp. | reverse complement strand
GTTTCGGGGACCAGGAGTGGCCGCAGGTCACGTGCTTTCCAGCACGCCCTTTTCCTTGGCCAGTTCCTGCATCCGCTGCTGCAGCTTCTCGAAGGCGCGCACCTCGATCTGGCGGATGCGCTCGCGGCTGACGTCGTATTGGCCGGACAGCTCTTCCAGAGTCACCGGGTTGTCCATCAGCCGACGCTGGGTCAGGATGTCCTGCTCGCGCTCATTCAGAACGGTCATCGCCTCGGCCAGCAACTCGCGGCGCACCTCGAGTTCATCGCGTGCCTCGTAGTCGCTGGCCTGGTCCGCATCCTCGTCTTCCAGCCAGTCCTGCCACTGCGCGGCGCCTTCGCCGTCGTTCGACACCGTAGCGTTCAGCGAAGCGTCACCGCCCGACAACCGCCGGTTCATGGAGATCACTTCTTCCTCGGTGACGTTCAGGTCCGCGGCAATCTTCTCCACATGCTCCGGACGCAGGTCGCCCTCCTCCAGCGCGCCGATACGCGCCTTGGCCTTGCGAAGGTTGAAGAACAGCTTCTTCTGCGCACTGGTCGTACCCAGTTTGACCAGCGACCACGACCGCAGAATGTACTCCTGGATCGAGGCGCGAATCCACCACATGGCGTAGGTCGCCAGGCGGAATCCCTTTTCAGGATCGAAACGCTTTACCGCCTGCATCAGGCCGACGTTGGCCTCGGAAATCACCTCGGCCTGGGGCAGGCCGTAGCCGCGATAGCCCATGGCAATCTTCGCCGCCAGGCGCAGGTGCGACGTAACCAGCGCATGCGCGGCCTCGGTGTCCTGGTCCTCGACCCAGCGCTTGGCCAGCATGTATTCCTCTTCCTGTTCCAGCATCGGGAACTTCCGGATCTCTTGCAGATACCGGTTCAGGCCGCCTTCGGGCGAAGGGGCAGGAAGATTGGCATAGTTCGACATTTCACTTATCCCTGTCTGCGCCAATGTTGCGACGCTTAACATAAATGGTGAACGACTCGGTTCAGTTCAAGGCCCCGCATTCGAAAAGCGGTAGTTCATCAACGTGAAGTGAGTATGAACGTTCGGCGCGCAGGGCTCCATAGGGTGCTGGCCAAATTCACGCAATCGTGCACAGTCCGACAGGCTACGCACCGCCTATGTTGAATTTTGCAAATTCCCTCGCAGCGCATTCAACAAGGCGGCAAAATCGCTTGGTGGTTCGGAGTCGAAATGGCAGCGCGCGCCCGAAACGGGATGCGTGAATCCAAGGGATCTCGCGTGCAGGGCCTGCCGCCCGAAATCCCGCGCCGCATCGGCACCCGGAACACCCTTGGGCAGTTTTCTCCGCCCGCCGTAGACGGGATCGCCGATCAGCGCATGACCGACATGCGCGGCATGAACGCGGATCTGATGGGTTCTGCCGGTCTCCAGGCGGCATTCCAGCAAGGCGGCGTGCCGGCCGAAGGCCTCGAGAACGTTCAACCTGGTTACCGCGTGCCTCCCGCCCTGAAAGACGACCGCCTGCCGTTGCCGGTCGGTCTTGTGACGGGTCAGCATCGTGGTGATCTTGACGGTTGAACCGGGTTCGAAGCTGACGCCAGGCACGCCGCGCAAGCGTGGATCGGCGGCATCGGGAACGCCGTGGCAGATGGCTAGATAGCAACGCTCGATATCGTGGTCGTGGAACTGTCGCGCCAGCCCGTGATGCGCGGCGTCGGACTTGGCAACGACCAGAAGCCCGCTGGTCTCCTTGTCGATCCGGTGAACGATGCCGGGCCGTTTCACGCCGCCGACACCCGACAGGTTTCCGCCGAAATGATGCAGAAGCGCGTTCACCAGCGTGCCGCCGGGCGTGCCGGGGGCGGGGTGCACAACCATACCGGCCGGCTTGTCGATCACGATGATGTCGTCGTCCTCGTAAACGACATGCAAGTCGAGGTTCTCGGCCTCGATCGGTGTCTCCGACGCGTCGCCGACGATGATGTCGAAGACTTCGCCTTCGCTGACCCGCGCCTTCGGATCGGTGATCACGGTCCCGTCACGGGATACGGCGCCGTCGGCCAGAAGCCGCATCAGTCGCGACCGGCTCAGGTGCTCGTCCTCTGGCACATCGCGCGCCAGCGCCTTATCAAGGCGCGGCGGCGGCGCAGCGCCGATCTCGATACGGATGATGCGGGACATGGACGACGAAACGGCTCCGGTCGGTGGAGAGAAGACCCTCAGGTATCTGAAATGGCTGGTCACGGCTTTGACGGTCACCATGATCCTGGGCTTTCTAACCATCGTCGCCCTGTTTGTCATGCGCTTCGCCGAGATGAACCGGGTCGAGCTGCCGGACGAGATCGTCCTGCCCGACGGCGCGACCGCGAAGGCGTTCACCCGTGGCGAGGGTTGGTTCGCGGTCGTGACGGAAGATGACGAGATCCTGATCTACAGCCGGATCACCGGAAACCTCAGGCAGCGCATCAAGATCGAGCCCGCTCCGGCCGGCAACTGACGTCGGGGTGCCCCGTCAGGCGATCCAGCCGGTCGTGATGGCGCGCACCCAGCTTTCGGCGCCACGCGCTTCGACCAGCCGGGCCATAGCGGCGGTATCGTAAGGCACACAGCACAGGTCGGCGCGCCACGCACCATCCCGTTCCTCCACGACCGCGTACCGGGCATCCGGAGCGCCGGTCTGCTGGACGAAGGGCACCTCGCCACGGGTGTCCATGTAGGCCGGGCAACCGACCGAGCCCGGATTGACGATCAACCGCCCGTCCGGCAGGCGCACTACGCGCGGTGCATGGGTGTGTCCGCACAGGATCACCGGAAAATCCGTGCCCGCGGCCCGAAGTTCCACCTCGGTCAGGTCCCGGGCGATCAGCCTCTGGTCCGGGCCCCGGTGGTCCAGCCAGTTCTCCTCATCGTTGTCGGGGGTGGCGTGGCACAGAAAGACCTCGCCGATTCGGGCGACTTGCGGCAAGGATCTGAGCCAGTTCAGATGTGTTTCGTTCAGTTCGTCGGCAATCCAGCTCTCCCAAAGCCCCATCCTGTCGCGCGGCCGGTCGAACAGCATGCGGTCGTGGTTGCCGCGCACCGTCAAGAAATCGCGCTCCAAAAGGAGATCGGCGGTGGCCCTGCCGTCGAATGGCCCCGACAGGCAATCGCCCAGGTTCACCACCGTGTCGATCCCGCGCCGGGCGAAGTCATCCAGCACGGCCTCCAGCGCGGCGATGTTGCCATGAATGTCGCTGATGACAGCCAGTCTCATTCATCGTCCTGGGGTTTGCGGGGAAGGATGGTACCGCCTCCCTGGCTTGAACAGGGGACCTCTGGATCCACAATCCAGCGCTCTAACCAACTGAGCTAAGGCGGCACGTCCGCTTCCCTAGCGTCCGTCCCGGATGATTGCAAGTGTCTGATCAGGCCAGATGGAGTTCCCAGGTCTGTTCTACAAGGGGAACGCCAAAGGAAGTCACCGGCGCCGATTTTGTGCAGACGAATCCGTTCTTCCCGTACAGGGCGCAGGCTGCGCGATGGCTTTCGTGGGTCCAAAGCCGAAGCGTGTGGTTGCCGGTGGCGCGTGCATAATGGATGCACTCGGATAACAGGCGCTGGCCCAGACCTAGACCGCGCGCCTCGGGCTCGACCAGGAACAACCGCAGTTTTGCAACGCCCTGTTCACCGGACCTCGCACAACAGATCGAGCCCAGCCGGCGTCCTTCGGACTGCGCGATCCAGAACCGTTCCCTGGCGGGATCGCGATCCCGGACATAGGCCGCCAGTATGTCCGCCACGAAGGGTCCGAAGGTCGCGTCGAACCCGTCGCTTTCAGCATATAATTCGGCGTGCCGCCGGATCAGCCAGTCCGCATCTCCGGGCTGCAGGTCGCGCATCTCAATGGTCGTCGGGGTAAGTTCCATGCGGCATCCAATCCCGCCGGATATGGCCGCGTCAACCACCGACGCTTGCAAACCGACCGGCTGCGGGCTAACTCCGCGGATCATCGTCAGGGAACCGCAGTCATGGGAATCGACAAGGAAAGCGACATCGCGGCCAATCTTCAGATCGGCCCGACCAGCCTGGGCATGGTCCGGATCTATATCGAAGGCGATGGCATCGAGATTCCCATGGATTTCGATCCCGACGAAGCGGAAGAGATCGCCGATGAAATCCGGGCTGCCGCCGCCCGCGCGCGGCAGATGGAACGCGGGCAGAAGCCTAAGGGCCCCAAGAAGAAATGAAGTCCGGGTCGCGCGCGGCATGCCAGCGGATCGCGGCATGGCGGGCGAATTTCTGGACCATCACCTTGCGGCGCGCGGGCGCCAGCCTGGTCTCGGGTCCCATCCGCAGGATGTGCGCGTCATAGGCATCGGCGACGATCAGTCCGGTTTGATCCGGTAGTAGTTCCACCGGAAAGTCCTCGTCGACCGCCCAGAAGAACCTGTCGCACCACTCAAGGTAACCCCGCCACTTCTGATCCGACTGATAGTCGGCGCGGCACGACTTGCACTCGATGATCCAGATCTCGCCCTTCGGTCCAAGCCCCATGACGTCGACCCGAAGTCCGGCGGCGGGAACCAGCTCCTCTACCGTTACGAAATCATGACTTGAGAGATGCCGGCAAACGCCGCGCGCCAGCAACTGGCCTGGTTTTGGTCCGGAGGACAGAAAATCGTCGGGCATGGCGCGAAGTGTGAACAAAACAGAAACACTTTGCAAGGGCCACCGCACCCTTGCGCGGCACCCTGGGCCGCACTATCTGATCGGCGTGACGGGTTCTGCCCTTCCCGTGCCGGGGACAAATTCCGGTGGCCTTAAATACTTCCGAGGGAGCTGGCTCTGTCCGGACCGTGGTCCGGTTACCTGGCGCCCACCTGTGCAAACAGGTCCTCGGGAATTGAGTTGCCC
>JBFHFG010000291.1:0-4866 GCA_041583815.1 Halovulum sp. | reverse complement strand
GAGTCGTCAATCCGAAGATAGGGCCGCCGGGGCCGCCCCTGCCGGGCGCCCCTTCCTGACACGGGTTGTGAACCCTCCGCCCGACGATTGGAGTGACACCATCCCGCCAGGCGTTATCAAGCGTTATAATGGCGTCCGCGAAGAAGCCCTTCGCATCGTCGTTCACTGCTGTAATTTCCCAAACAGCACGATTGTCCGGCTGCCTTGAAATAACCGAGCTCACGCTAAACTGGCGTAAGGGCATTCCCCTCGGCATCAAAACCATGCAGGGCTTCGGGCGCAGCCCTGAGGTGGGCCACCGCGCCCGCCGGAACGCTTGCCGGGCCATGCAACTTGGCCAGCACGACCTGCCCCGACGCGGTGCGGACATGCAGCAGCGTAACGTCCCCGAGATATTCGGCCAATTGCAGGCTGCCGGAGATCAGCGCCTCTGGCTCGCTACAAAGTTCGAGGGCTTCGGGTCGCACACCGACATGACCCGCGCCGGGTTGTGTCACGTCAAACCGACCCACTGCGCTGCCTGTGTCAGCGAGGATAGCAGTACCTGAACCGGCTTCGAACCGACACGGCAGAAAGTTCATTGCTGGAGAGCCGATGAACCCGGCCACAAACTTGTTGCGCGGGGCGTGATAAAGTTCCTGCGGCGTGCCGATCTGTTCAACGCGGCCACGGTTCAGCACAACGATCCGGTCGGCCAGCGTCATCGCTTCGGTCTGGTCATGGGTGACATAGATCATGGTCGTGTCGGGCAAACGCTCCTTCAGCTGGGCGATCTCTACGCGTGTCGAAACGCGCAACGCCGCATCCAGGTTCGACAGGGGTTCATCGAACAGAAAGATGTCGGCATGGCGCACGATGGCACGACCAATGGCGACCCGTTGGCGCTGGCCGCCCGATAATGCCTTGGGGCGGCGCTTCAGGTATTCGGTCAGTTGCAGGGTCTCTGCCGCCTCGCGCACGCGGGTGTCGCGGGTCTTTCGATCGACGCCCGCCAGTTTGAGGCTGAAGGACATGTTATCCTCGACGCTCATGTGCGGATAGAGCGCATAGTTCTGAAAGACCATTGCAACGCCGCGCTTCGAGGCGCGGACGTCGTTGACCCTGCGGTCCCCGATATGAAGATCGCCCGACGTGATCGGCTCAAGACCCGCTATCATCCGCAGAAGCGTGGACTTGCCGCAGCCCGACGGGCCGACGAAGACCATGAACTCGCCTTTTTCGACTTGCATCGAGATATCGGACATGACCTCGACCGGCCCGTAGGATTTGTGGACACGGTCCAGAGTTATGGCTGACATATCCTCACCCCTTACCAGGCCGCGCGGCGAGCAGGCAGCGGATCGGCGGTGAACGCCATCCGATCACAGAGCGCCATCATCATGCGCAGCTTGACGTCGCGGCTGTCCGGATCATCCCAAAGGTTGCGGACTTCACCGGGATCGTCGCGCAGATCGTACAGCTCTCCGCCATCGTTCCCGTGGTCGACGACCAGCTTGTACCGGTCATCGCGGACCATGGTCAGCTGGGTAGGTCCCAGATCAGCGTGCCACGGCATGGCGTGGTAGTATTCGCAGTAGACCGTTTCGCGCGTGGATTCTCCGTCGCCCGCCTTCAGTGAGGGCCAGATGGAAACGCCCTGCACCCCCGGCTCGGGTGGCACCCCTGCGGCATCAAGCAGTGTCGGGACCAGGTCGGTCAGTTCAACCAGCCCATCGACCGTCTGAGGTTGGATAGTGCCTGGCCAGTTGAACACGAGCGGGACACGAATGGCGCTCTCATAGAAAAACGGCCCTTTCAGATAGATGCCGTGATCGCCCAGCAACTCGCCGTGGTCGGACATGAAGACCACGAGCGTATCCTCTCGCTGGCCACTGTCCTCGAGCGCGCGGATGATCCGCCCGACCTGGTCACTCACAAGATCACACATCGCGTAATAGGCCGCGCGAAGCATCTTGTGGTCGGTGGCAGTCATCTGATCGAACGGCAAGCCGGCCAACCCGGCATAGGCGCCTCGATGGTCCTTGCCCTGGTAGGGCGGTTTGTCGGCCAACTCTCCCTCGGTGAAGGCGGGCACGGGAATATCGTCCAACCGGTCGAGATAGCGGTCGAGGTAAGCGCGTGGCGGATCGAACGGATGATGCGGATCGAAGAAATTGGTCAGGAACATCCAGGGCTGATCTGATCCGGAATGCGCCTTGACGAAGTCGATCGTCTTTTCTGCGCACCAGGTTGTCTGATGATCCTCGGCCGCAGGGCCGTAGGCGATATGTTCGCACCCGGCCACCGGGCGGGTTTCATAGCGTGCGCCGCGGTTCTGAAGCCAGAGATTGTACTCGTTGAGTGGCCAGTTCGGCAGCTTTTCGAACCCCCCGCCCACGGATTCACCGGCGGCATAGGCCGGATGGTGGCTCCAATGGAAGGTATGGAACCCGTCGTCGATGCGCCGTTCGGTGATTGGCGAAACCGACGGGTGACAGGCGGACAGGTGCAGCTTGCCCGCCAGCCCGCAAGTGTACCCCGCATCGACCAGAATTCGGCTGAGCAAGCGCTCGTCGGCAGGAATGTCCTGTCCATTCTGACGGGTGCGCGTGGTGCGCGGATACCGGCCGGTCAGGAAACTGGCCCGACTGGGCGTACAGACCGGACTTTGGCAATAGGTGTGCGGAACAGCGGCGCCCCCGGAATAGAGCGCGTCGATGTCGGGTGTCGTGACAAGGTGATTGCCCGTCGCGCCCAGCGTGTCCCAGCGCTGCTGGTCGGTGCAGAGGATAAGGATATTGGGGCGTTTGCTCATTGTTTGACGGCTCCCGCGATACCTTCGACGAAGTATCGCTGCATGAAGAAAAAGAAGACGACGACCGGCAGAAGCGAGATGGTCGCCGCGGCGGCCATTCCCGACCAGTCGGTTTCGTTGGAACTGACGAAGGCCAACATGCCGACCGGCAGCGTCCGAAGGTCCGGCGCACCGAAGGTGAAGACCAGGGGGATCAGGAAGTTGTTCCAGGCCGCAAGAAAGGTCAGAACACTGACCGTTGCCGTGACAGGACCCGCCAACGGCAGCATGACGGAAAAGTAGGTACGAAAGAAACCGGCCCCATCCAGTTCGGCGCTTTCCTCCAGTTCCTTGGGCAGACCGCGGAAATACCCCGCGTACAGCAGGATCGCCGCCGCCTGGCCCGAACCCGACAAGGCCAGGATGATGCCTTCGCGCGTCGACAGCAGACCCGCCGTACCGGCAAGTTCGACAATCGGGATAATGGTCACGCCAATGGGCACGATCATCGTGGCCGCGAGGATGCCGATGACGATCCGGCGCCCGACGAACTGGTAGCGGCCAAGCACATAACCGGTGAGACCGGTGTGAAAGACAACCAGGATCACGGTGCCTACTGACACGATCACCGTGTTGACCATGTAGGTCGAGAAGCCGGCGGTGCCCCAGGCCCGGACATAGTTTTCCCAGAGCAGTTGATCGGGGATCAGGTTCAGCCCTTTTGTGAACACTTCCAGCGGGCCTTTGAGCGAAGCCGACACCAGCCAGACGAACGGGTAACACCACAGGCAGACCAGTGCGGCCAAGGCAACGACCTGAAGCCATGTCCAGAATGCCGAGCGGGTCATGACTCACCTCCCCGACGCCCGATGCGGGCGACCACGAGGATCTGCAGAACAGCGGCAAGGCTGACTACGATCCCGAAGAACATGGCGGCCGCCGAGGCGTAGCCCAGGCGCGGGATATTCGCGACAAAGGCGTGGCGGTAAACGAAGATGTCGATCACTTCGGTGCTGTAGAATGGTCCGCCATTGGTCAGCGTCAGCAGAAGGTCAAAGACGTTGGTGGCGTCGATGGCTGTGATCAGAGTGATGATGATTGTGAAGGGCGTCAGCATCGGCAGCGTGATGCGAACGAATTTCTGCAGCGCGGTGGCGCCGTCGATCTCCGCCGCCTCGTACAGGTCTTCGGGAATGGTCTGAAGCGCGGCCATCCAGTAGATCACCGTGATCCCCAGCCACTTCCAGACCCAGATCGCAATCGCGCTGTAAAGCGCATAGCTGCCATTACCGAGGAAATTCACCGCCCCGTCGGTCAGCCCGGTCTGCGAAAGGACCAAGTTTACAGGCCCACCCGTCGGGTCGAGAATATAGCGCATCACCACGCCGACGATTGCCGCCGTGGTCACGACCGGCAGAAAGATGCCCGTCCGCAGAATACGCACGAAGGGCAGCGAGGCATTGAGGATCACGGCCAGCACCAGCGCCAGTCCAACCCGCAGCGGCACGGCGATCAGCAGGAATTGCATCGTATTGCCGAACGCGTTCCAGAACAGCGGGTCGTTGGCCAGTTCCACGTAGTTGGCCAGTCCGATGAAGGCGCCATCCGAGCCGAAACCGTTGCGATCGAGCAGCGAGAACCAGAAGCTGGCGATGGTCGGATAGACGGTGAAAGTGCCCAGAAGCAGGGTCGTGGGCAGCAGGAAAAGGTATATCCATCTGTCCGCCCAGATCCGGCTGAGCGTCGATGAGTGTGTCTGATTCATGGGCGAGACGCGACCTTTGACAGGCCGCGGCGATCAGGCCGCCGCGGCAAACAGGAGTTCGGGATGACGCGGATCAACCGTAGTTCTCGCCCGGCACCCAGTCGGCGAAGACCCAATCCTCAAGCGTGACAGAATGGCCTTCATCCTGGGCCTGCTTCAGCGCGCGGTCCCTTTCGCGGCTCATGCCATCCGCATACTGCTGCAGGAATGGCTTGGGATCACTGAAAGCGCCCGAGAAAGCGCCCTGAATGATCTCGCCCAGTCCCGGTGTCACATCGCGCATCCTGGCATAGACCTGCCCGACGGCGGGATTGCGCAACAGCGGCTC
>JBFHFG010000290.1:0-4871 GCA_041583815.1 Halovulum sp. | reverse complement strand
CGTGGAACTGGACGAAAGTGCGCTCGACAGCCTACCCGGCCGCGCCGCGTTGGCTGAAGCCCGGGCGCTGGCGGACGATGCGCAGCGCCCCTTCCTTGGCGCCCGCGCCTACCGTCAGGGCGCGGCCTTCCTGCGCGAGGCCGCGCAATGACCGATCACCGCATGGACTGGCAGCGCGAGGCGCGCACCGGCACCGCCGAAGCCGTGCTTTGCGCGACCAAGACCGACGCCCAGATCGCCGCGATCCTGCACACCGCCCGGTCCGAGAACCGTCGCCTGCTGCTGACCCGCCTTGCGCCTGAACGGCTGGGGGCACTGCCGCAGGCGGAGGCGCTGGACTACGACCCTGTCGGCCAGACCGCCGTGCTGGGCGACCTGGCCCCGGCCACGCAAGGCATCGGCATCGTCGCCGCCGGAACCTCGGACCTTGGCATCGCGACCGAGGCCGCGCGGACACTGGCCTTCCACGGCTATGACGCGCCGATCCTGGCGGATGTCGGTGTCGCGGGCCTGTGGCGCCTGCTGGAACAGGTCGAGACCCTGCGACAGCACCGCATCCTGATCGCCGTTGCGGGGATGGAAGGCGCGCTGTTCAGCGTGCTGACCGGCCTTGTTTCGGCCCCGGTGATCGCGGTGCCCGCCCCCCACGGCTACGGGGTCAGCGCCGAGGGCCGGCTGGCGCTGGACTCGGCGCTCGGCTCCTGCGCGCAAGGGCTGACGGTGGTGAACATCGGCAACGGCTTCGGCGCAGCCTGCGCCGCCATAAGAATGATGAAACTGGCGGGCGGCTGAAGCCGCCCCGATCGGAGGACACATGAGCACGCCCCTGAAGGAACTCGGCATCACCGTAATGCCGGAATACATCCAATCCGACGGGGTCGAGCCGGTCCTTTCCAACATCGCGGATCTTGCCCGCGCCACCAGCGTCACCACGTCGCCCTACGTGGTCGCGCAATCCGCCGAAGGCACCGGGCACCGCGAGCCACCTATCGACGGCGGCAAGGGCAAGGGCCGCTTGCTGGACCGTCCCCTCTGGGGCAGCCGCGAGGTCTGGATGACCACCTCGCCCAGTTTCACCCCCGACCCGGTGCTTTACGAGGGGCTGCCCTATCAGCCCCCCACGCCCGACGCCCTGACGGAAGCCGAGGGTGCACAGGTCGGGACCTTCCTGGACGCAGCCAACGCGCGCGGGTTGGACACGTGGATGCAGATTCAGGCCGCGATCCCGCCCTGCCATAGGGTGCAATTCGGTGGCCCGGCGCCGGGCGACGAAAGCCTGCTGCCTGACGGCACCCCGTTCGGCGGCCGCGTGGACAACAATGCCTCGCTGGCGGCGCCGAACCTGCGCGCCTATGTCCGCGCCTTCATTACCGACCTCTGCCGGACCTATCCACAAGTCGGAGGGTTCAAGCTCGACTGGCCGGAGTACCCCGCCTATCACTTCGACGCGCTGTTCTTCGACTTCAACCCGGCCGCCGCACGCTTCGCCGCGCCACTGGGACTGGATTTCGAGGCGATGCGGCGCGGCACGCAAGCCTTCCTCGCCGAACTGTCCGACGGCACGGCGCGGCGGCGCTCCATCGACACGGGAAGCTTTGACAGCTTCCGCGCCAGCCTGCTGGCGGCTTGGTCGGTGCTCGAGGACTTACTGGCCTTCCGCGCCGCAATCGTCGAGGACTATGCCGCCTTCCTGCGCCAGACCGTGGACGAGGCCAGCGGCGGCACCAAGCGACTGTTCCTGCAGGCGTTTCCACCGCCGCTGAACCTGGTCACCGGGCTGGATCTGGGCCGCGCCGGGGCACAGGCCGACGTGGTCGGGGTCAAGTTCTACACGATGCACTGGCCGATGATCGAGGCCGACTACCTGTCTGCCCTCACCTCGCGCGGCGGGCTGGACCCGGTCGCGACGGCGCGGGCGCTGGCACGGGTGCTGTCGCTGGCGCCGGATACGCCGCGCGATCCCGCAGACATTCGCTATCCCGAACCGCACGACCCGCACGCCTGCGCCGACGCGGACCTTACCGCCAAGATGCGGACCGCGCGCGCGCAATTGCCGGCCTCGACCAAGCTGTGCGGCATCACCCATGCCTACGGCCCGCTCGACGACGTGATGCGGCGTTTCCGCGCGGTTGCCGAAGGCGCGGACGGCGCAGTGCACGTGAACCGCTATTGCTATCTTTCGGACCCGAAACTGCACGCGATCGGCCAACTTGTCGCGCAGTCGCAGGTGCAGCCGGCCTGAGGATCTAAACCGCCCATTCACCAGTTGCTGTCACATGGGACGAATGACGCCAGACGCGCTGTTCGCCCACGTCGCCGACCGCAGCAGGGAGGCCATCGCCATCGCCAGGGCCGACCCGGCCGATGGCGCGGTGATGCATTTTGTCTGGTGCAACCCCGCGTTCACCAGGCTTACCGGCTTTTCGCGGTCGGAACTGTCGGGCTGCCGGGCCAGCGTGCTGGCCGGGCCCGACGTCGACCAGGGTGAGCACCTGAAGATCATCGAAAAGCTGATGAACTGGGAATATTTCTCGGTCGAGCTGCGCAACAACTCCAAGGACGGGCGCGCGCTGTGGCAGCGCATGACCTGGGCGCCGATCCAGATGGGGGACGAGGGCGGAAGCTGGTGGATCTGCTATATCGCGGACATCAGCCGCGAGAAATCGGCCGAGCAAGTGCTGACCTCCACGCCGAACCCGAACGGGACTGCTGCGCCCGGGCAGGCTTCGGTGGACCATATCCACCACGGCTATGCGCTGTTCGACGCCGATCTGAAGCTGGCGGCGGCGAACGCGACCTTCTACGACTCGCTTGCCGTCGATCCGACCGACGCGCCCGTGGGGACCGAGTTTGCCGCCGTGCTGAAAGTCGCACAGCGCACGGAGGCCTTCGCCGCCGAGGAACGGGTCAGCGCAGACTGGATCACCGAGCGGGTGTCCCGGTTGCAGCGACTGGGCAAACCCTATGACATCGCCATGCGCGACGGGCGGGTGCTGCAGATCCATCACGGCACCGGCCCGGACGGGCTGCGCAGCCTGCTGGCCATCGACGCCACCGAGGAACGCGAACATCAGCGGTCCCTGTCGCGCAGCGCCGAGACGGCACAGCGCTCCGCCCGCGCGCTGGAAGAACAGAACATCGCCCTGCGCGAGGCAAAGGAACTGGTCGAGAAGGCGGCGCTGACCGATCCGCTGACCGGGCTGGCGAACCGCCGGCACCTGTCGCAGATGCTGTCGCAGCGGCTCCGCGACCTGCGGCTGCGCGACCGGCCCTTCGCCGCGCTGCTGATCGACCTGGACCGGTTCAAGCTGGTCAACGACACGCTCGGGCACGAGGCAGGCGACGCGCTGCTGACCCACGTGGCGCAGATCCTGCGCGAACAGGCCGCCGACGGCGATTTCGTCGCCCGCATGGGCGGCGACGAATTCGCCATCCTGACCGATCTGACCCGCAGCGCCGTGCACGTCAGCCGGATGGCAGACAGCATCCTGCAACGCGCGGCCGAGCCGTTCCGCTGGCGCGGTCACCCGGTCAACTTCGGTGCCAGCATCGGCCTGGCCCTGGCCACGTCCGGCATGGACGAACCCGAACGCATCCTGGCCAACGCAGACATGGCGCTCTACCGCGCCAAGGCGGCGGGGCGCGCGCGCTGGTCCTTCTTTACCGAGGACATGCATCGCAGCGCACTGCGTACCCAGCACACCGCGACCGAATTGCTGCAGGCCTGTGAACGGGACGAATTCGTCGTCCACTACCAGCCGCAGGTCGATGCCCGCACCCACGTCCTGACCGGGGTCGAGGCGCTGGTGCGCTGGAACCACCCCGCGCGCGGACTGATGTATCCGGACCAGTTCCTCGACGTCGCCGAAGGGCTGGGCCTGGTGAAGGAAATCGATCGCATCGTCTTTCGGCACGTGGCCCGCGACGTGCTGACCTGGCAGGCACGCGGTCTGGACATGCCCAAGGTCGCGGTCAACGTGTCCAGCAACCGGCTGCACGACCCGACACTGGTGCACGACATCAGCGCCTCGGGCGTGGACCCGTCGCGCTTCTGCATCGAGATTCTCGAGTCGATCTACCTGGATGACACCAATGACATCGTCCGCTGGACCTGCGACCAGCTGAGCGAGATGGGCACCCGCATCGCCATCGACGATTTCGGCACCGGCCACGCCTCGATCCAGGGGCTGCTCAGCCTCTCGCCCGATATCCTCAAGATCGACCGCAGCTTCATCTCGCCGATCCTGGACGAGATGACCAAGGCGACACTGGCCCACGCCATCGTGCAGATCGGACAGTGCCTCGACATCGAGGTGATCGCCGAAGGGGTCGAGACCCTGGACCACGCCCGCCGCGCCGCGGAACTCGGTTGCGACATCCTGCAAGGCTACGCTTTCGGCCGCCCGATGGACGCCGAGGCGCTGCTGGCCCATGTCGGGTACGGCGCGCTCGTGCCGACCGGCGAAAACGGCTAACTCGACCGGGGTGTCGCAACATTCATGGGCGTGGGCAGAAAAAGGGTATATGTCTTTGATAGCACGTCCACTTCACGCGGGATCCGGACCGGGGCATGAATTACGAGCAGGGACTTCTTTTCGCGCTGTTCGGCGTGATCTTCGCGCTGTTGATCTGGGGCCGGGTGCGCTATGATCTGGTGGCATTCGCCGGCCTGATCACGGCGGCGGTCACCGGCCTGGTCCCGCAGGACGCGGTGTTCTCCGGCTTCGGGCACCCGGCGGTCGTGATCATCGCGCTGGTGCTGATCGTCAGCCGGGGCCTGCAAAACTCCGGCGTGATCGAGATGGCTGCGGCGCGGCTGGTGTCGTCCGAACGTCCGGTCCCCGCGCATATCGGTATCATGGCCACGACCG
>JBFHFG010000289.1:0-4907 GCA_041583815.1 Halovulum sp. | reverse complement strand
GAAGCCGACCGCATAGATGCCGTCCTTCAGGTCCGCCAGTATGTCTTTGGGCGCGGTATCACCCCCCAGCATGTAGGTATTGGTCATCCGCGGCATCGGGATGTGGGCAAAGCTTTGGCGCCGTCCATTGCCGGTGGGTTTGACGCCCATCAGCCGGGCGTTCTGGCGGTCCTGCATATAGCCGACCAGGATCCCGTCCTCGATCAGCACGTTCTTGCCCGAGGGCGTGCCCTCGTCGTCGAAGGTGATCGAACCACGCCGGTCGGGGATCGTGCCGTCATCCAGCACGGTGACGCCCGGTGCGGCGACGCGCTGGCCCATGAGTCCGGCAAAGGCCGAGGATTTCTTGCGGTTGAAGTCGCCTTCAAGCCCGTGGCCGACAGCCTCGTGCAGCAGGATGCCGGGCCAGCCGGGGCCGAGAACGACGTCCATGATCCCGGCGGGGGCGGGCTCGGCGGCGAGGTTGACCTGCGCGATGCGCAGCGCCTCGCGGACCTGGGCCTGCCAGTGGTCCTGCACCATCAGCTGCTCGATCCCGTGACGCCCGCCGCCGCCCGAGGTGCCCGATTCGCGGCGCCCGTCCTGTTCGACGGTGACCGAGACATTCAGCCGCGCCATCGGGCGCAGGTCGGCAAGGCGGTGGCCGTCGGGGCGCAGGATCTCGACCTCTTGCACCGATGCCGCCAGCGCGGCCGAGACCTGCACGACCCGCGGGTCCAGAGCGCGGGCATAGGCGTCGAGTTCCTTCAGCATATCGACCTTGCCCACGAACGGGACCGAGGACACCGGGTCGACCGCGTCATAGAGGTGCCGGTTGGTGCCCGGAGGCGCATCGGCCAGCGTGCCGCCGCCCGCGCCGACGGCAAGGCGGGCGGTTTCCGCTGCGCGTTTCAGGGCAGATTCGGACAGGTCCGTCGAATGGCCGTAGCCCGCGGTTTCGCCACGCACGGCGCGCAGGCCAAACCCCTCGGACGCATCGTAGCTTGCGTTCTTCAGCCGTCCGTCGTCGAACACCAGGCTTTCCGAGCGGCGGCGTTCGAGAAAAAGCTCTCCGTCGTCGGCGCCGTCGGTGGCGCTCCGCAGGATGCGCAGGGCGGAGGATTCGTCGAGATCGGTTTCGAAGGGGCGGAAGGTATCGGTCATGTCTGTCCTTGCGTCGCGGCCGGTGCGGCGAATGCGTCTTGTCCTGAACATGGGCGTTCCGGGCGCGCATGACCAGAGCCAAGCGGCAAGGGTGCGGCGTTGCCTGCGGCGACAGGGCGCGCGGCAAAGCGGTCGCAGATGCTTGTTCTTCCCCGCCGGCTGTGCAAGTTTCACGCCCAAGTCAGCCCGGAGCGGTGCGTCGGCGCGGCAGCGTCCAGCGCGGCCGCTGCCGGCGCTTTCCAAACCGGCAGGAATAGCGGGAAGACAAGCGCATGAAGATTCAATCGGTTTTCGCGGCGGTCGGCGCCCTGGCCACGAGCCTGGCCCTGGCCCCGGTTGCCTGGGCCCAGGAAGCTCCGGACCTTTCGGACCTGCCCGTGATCGGCAAGCCGGTCCACGGAGGCATAGGATTCCAGCCTGCCGCGACCTCGCTGGCGCGGGACATCCACTGGCTGGACAGCTTCATCCTGGTGATCATCACCGTGATCGTGCTGTTCGTGACCGCGCTGCTGGGGTGGGTGGTGATCCGCTACAACCGCAAGCGGCAGCAGGACCCGGCGACCTTTACCCACAACTCAACGGTCGAGGTGGCTTGGACGCTTGTCCCGATCCTGATCCTGATCGTGATCGGCAGCTTCAGCCTGCCGACGCTGTTCAACCAGCTTGAGATCCCCGAAGCCGACGTGACCGTGAAGGCGACCGGCAACCAGTGGTTCTGGAGCTACGAATACCCGGACAACGATGTCTCGTTCGACAGCTACATGCTGGGTGCGGGCAAGGCACACGTTGACGACGAGGTCCGCGCCGAGCTGGCCGAGTACGGTTATTCGGAAGACGAGTGGCTGCTGGCCACCGACACCGCCGTCGTGGTTCCGGTGAACAAGGTCGTGCGCATGCAGATCACCGCCGGTGACGTCATCCACTCCTGGGCCATGCCGGCCTTCGGCGTGAAGATCGACGCGGTTCCCGGCCGCCTGAACGAGACCTGGTTCCGCGCCGAGCAGGAAGGCGTCTACTTCGGCCAGTGCTCGGAACTGTGCGGGATGTACCACGCCTACATGCCGATTACCGTCAAGGTGGTCAGCGAGGAGCAGTACGCACAGTGGATCGAAAGCCAGGGCGGCACGGTTGCCGGCCTGTCGACCGAACTGAAGGTCGCCGAGGCGAACTGATCCGATGACCGACGTCACCGCCACCAACACCACACCCGGCGAAGCGCAGTTCGGCGATTATGTCGAACTGCTGAAGCCCCGCGTCATGCGGCTGGTGATTTTCACCGCCGCGGTGGGGCTGATCGCCGCGCCGGGGTTTGTGCACCCGGTGATCGCGGTGGCGACGATCCTGTGCATCGCCGTGGGCGCGGGCGCCTCCGGCGCGCTGAACATGTGGTGGGATGCCGACATCGACCGCCTGATGGGGCGCACCGTGGGCCGACCGATCCCGTCGGGGCGCGTCACGCCCGACGAGGCGCTGGCCGTCGGCCTGACCCTGTCGGTCTTGTCGGTGATGTTCCTGTTCCTGTTCGGGAACGCTGCCGCCGCCGGGCTGCTGGCGTTCACGATCTTTTTCTACGCCGTTGTCTACACGATGTGGCTGAAGCGGGCGACGCCGCAGAACATCGTGATCGGCGGCGCTGCGGGTGCGTTCCCGCCGATGATCGGCTGGGCCGTCGCTACCGGGGGTGTCAGCCTCGAATCGGTGCTGATGTTCGCGCTGATCTTCCTGTGGACCCCGCCGCATTTCTGGGCGCTGGCGCTGTTCCGCAACGACGATTACACCAACGCCGGCGTGCCGATGCTGCCGGTCGTGGCGGGCACGCGGGTAACGCGCAAACAGATCCTGGTCTATTCGCTGATCCTGGCGCCGGTGGCGATCCTGCCGGCCTTTACCGGCATAGGCGGCGCGCTGTACCTGGCTGTGTCGCTGGTGCTGAACGCCAAGTTCGTGCACGGCGCCTGGGCGATCCGGAACCGCGACGACGCGGCGGCCGAAGCCGACGGCTATCGTGCCGAGAAACGCTACTTCGGCTTTTCGATCGCCTACCTGTTCCTGCATTTCGTCCTGATCCTGGCCGAGGCGACGCTGCGCGCGCTTGGGCTGGGCCTGGACTGGTGGCCGGTGATCTGATGGGCAAGGCAAACGACAACGGCCTGCTGCCCGACAGCCACGAGGTCTATAGCCGCCGCCGGGGCCGCAACCTTGCCGTCGGCGGGTGCCTTGCGGGCGTGGTGCTGATGATCTTCGCCGTGACCATGGTCAAGCTGGCCTCGGGCGTGGACATGCGCGGATATGACCACACCTTCGAAACCGTACCGGCAGAGGTGGACGAATGAACCGCAACACGCGCACCCTGGTGACATTGGCCGGCGTCGTGGTGCTGATGGTCGGCGCCTCGTTCGCGGCGGTGCCGTTCTACAACTGGTTCTGCCGCGTCACCGGCTACGGCGGCGAGACCGGTGTCGCCGCGCAAGGCTCGGACCGGGTACTCGAGGACACGATCAAGATCCGCTTCGACGCGTCGCTGGAGCGGGGCATGCCGTGGCAGTTCAAGCCCGAACTGACCGAGGTCGAGCTGAAGATCGGCGAGACCGGGCTGGCGTTCTATGAGGCGTACAACCCGACCGACCGCGTGATCGCGGGAACGGCCAGCTACAACGTGACGCCCTATACGGCGGGCGCCTATTTCGTGAAGATCGACTGTTTCTGCTTCGAGATGCAGGTGCTGCAGCCCGGCGAGCGGGTGATGATGCCGGTCACCTATTACGTCGATCCCGAGATCGTCGACGACCGCGAGGCGAAATACGCGCACACGATCACGCTGAGCTACACTTTCCATGAAACCGAGCTTCCAGAAGAGGAAGTCTCGGCCTATGAGACCAACCAGGAGAACCAGGTCAACTGAGCCTGGAACTAGACAAGGGACCACGCGTCATGGCGCACGAGAAGAACCACGATTATCACATCCTGGCCCCGAGCATCTGGCCGTTCCTGGGCAGCGTCGGCGCCTTCGTCATGCTGCTGGGGACGGTCCTGCTGTTCCACGATCACGGGCCCTGGGTGGCGCTGATCGGCCTGGCGGTGGTGCTGTACACCATGTTCGCTTGGTGGTCCGAGATGGTCGCGGAAAGCCGCGCCGGCGATCACACCCCGGTGGTGCAGATCGGCCTGCGCATGGGCGTGATCATGTTCATCATCTCGGAGGTGATGTTCTTCGCGGCCTGGTTCTGGTCGTTCTTCAAGCACGCGATCTATCCGATGCCGGCGATCGACGCGACCTGGCCGCCGCCGGGTATCGAGACGTTCGACCCTTGGCACCTGCCGCTGATCAACACGCTGATCCTGCTGTGCTCGGGCTGTGCCGCGACCTGGGCGCACCACGCCATCGCCCACGACAACGATCGCAAGGGCCTGGTCTGGGGCCTGTCGCTGGCCATCGCGCTGGGTGCTATCTTCACCCTGTTCCAGGCGTACGAGTACAGCCACGCGGCCTTCGGCTTTGCCGGCAACATCTATGGCGCCAACTTCTTCATGGCGACCGGCTTCCACGGCTTCCACGTCATCATCGGCACGATCTTCCTGGCGGTCTGCCTGGCGCGCGCACTGCGTGGCCACTTCACCCCCGAGAAGCACATCGGCTTCGAGGCGGCGGCGTGGTACTGGCACTTCGTCGACGTGGTGTGGCTGTTCCTGTTCGCCTGCATCTACATCTGGGGCGCGTGACTTGCGGCCATCGGTTCGGGCGGCGCTGACGGGGCGCTGCCCGG
>JBFHFG010000288.1:0-4921 GCA_041583815.1 Halovulum sp. | reverse complement strand
GCGATAGGCGGTCAGCCCGCCCAGCGTCACCACGAAGGGCGGCACCCGCAGCCGCGTTACCGCCCAGCCCTGAAGCGCACCGCCCGCGATGCCGACGGCGGCCGCCGCAAGGAACGCCAGCACCACCGGGTTGCCCGCGTCCACGCTGGCCCCCACGGCGAACCGGTCGCCCAGCCCGCCCTTGGCGACATAGGCCCCGACCAGCCCGGCCAGCGCCACCAGCGCGCCGACCGACAGGTCGATGCCCGCTGTCAGGATCACGAAGGTCATGCCGATGGCGATCAGGCCCGAGATCGAGACCTGACGCAGGATGTTCATCAGGTTGAAGGGGTTCAGGAATCGCGGCTCCAGCACCGCGAAGACCACCACCAGCAGGACAAGGAAGATCACCGCGGAATTGCGTGCCGCGAAGGCGACCGCGTCGAACGGTTCGGCCCGAGGGGCCGAACCGGCAGGTGCATTCAGTCTGTTCATCGAATGGGACTCGCTGCGCGTGCGGCAGCGCTCACTCGATCTCGCCCAGACGCTCGGCCTGGTCGATGTTGTCCTTGGTGATCGCGATCGGGGTCAGCAACAGCTCTGCCTCGGGGGCGGTGCCGTCGCGCAGGTGGGCGACCATCGCGTTCAGCGCCTCGCGGCTCTGCCCGCCGGGCATCTGTTCGATGGTGGCGGTCAGCGTGCCGTCGCGCACCGCGGCCAGCGCCTCGGGCAGGGCATCGAAGCCGATGATGGCGATGTTCAGACCCTGTTCCTGCACGACCTGCATCGCGCCGAGCGCCATGTCGTCGTTCGCGGCAACGATCACGTCCGGCGGGGTGTCGAGCCCGGCCAGGATCGCCTCGGTCACGCTGGCGCCTTCCTCGCGCGCGAAGTTGGCGGTCTGCTCGGCCACGAACGGGTACTTGTCGGCCATGCCGTCCAGCACGTTGTGCACGCCCTGGTTCCGGTCGATCGCGGGGCTGGAGCCGGGCTGGCCCTGAAGGTTCACCACCGTGGCGCCGTCGGGGAACATGTCGACGATCAGCTGGCCCTGCGCCTCGCCGCCCTTGACGTTGTCGGCACCGACATGGCCCAGCAGGCCGTCGACCCCGTCGACGCGGCGGTCGATGGTGATCACGGGAATGCCCTGTTCGACCGCCTGGCGGACGGCGGGTGCCATCGCGACCGAATCCAGCGGGCTGATCACGATGCCGTCCACCCCGCTGATGATCATCGCCTCGACATCGGCGGTCTGCTTGGTGGTCTGGTTCTGTCCGTCGTAGTTCTGGACCGTGACGCCAAGCGTCTCGGCCTCGGCGTTGAATTCGTTCTGCATGTGCACGAAGAACGGGAAGCCGAGGCTCGGGACCGAGAAGGCGATGGTTTCGCCCTCGGCAAGCGCGGATTGGCCCGAGAACATGGTGACGGCTGCGGCTACGGCCGCGAGCATCGGTCTTTTCATGGATTCCCCCCAAGGAATTCTGTTTGTGGGCAGGCTCTTGTGGCCCGCTACGCCGGTTGGCGCCGTGAAAGCATGCGAGCGGGCAACGATTCGTGTCAAGCAAGCCACGCACGGCCCTGTTTACGGACGCCCCGGTTGTCAGCATTCTGCGCGGCGGAGGACCTGCCCGTGACACATACCGAGAAACCGCTGGTGATCTGCGCCCCCGAGCCGCGGACGCTGGACCTGATCTTCACCCCCGAGGCGCTGGCCGAGCTGCGCGCCCGTTACACGCTGCATGAGACGACCGCCGATGCCGTCGCGGGGCTGGACCCGCAGGTTCTGGGCGCGGCGCGCTATGTCCTGGGGCAGCCGCCGATCCCCGAGGCGACGCTGGCGCAGATGACCGCGCTGCGCGCGGTGCTGAACGTCGAGTCGAACCTGATCGACAACATGCCCTATGACGAGCTGTTCCGGCGCGGCATCCACGTGCTGACCACCGGCGCCGTCTTTGCAACGCCGGTGGCCGAACTGGGCCTTGGCATGGCGCTGGCGCTGGCGCGCGACATTGTCGGGGCCGACCTGGCGTTCCGCGACGGGACCGAGACCTGGGGCGGGGACAGCAACCGCGCCGCGCGGCTGCTGACCGGCGCGGACGTGGGCATCATCGGCTTCGGCGACTTGGGCCGCGCGCTGAACCGGCTGCTGGCCGGGTTCCGCTGCAAGGTCGCGGTGCACGACCCGTGGCTGCCGCCGTCGATGATCCGGGATCATGGCGCGACCCCTGCCACGCTGGACGCGGTGCTGAGCGGTTCGGACGTGGTGTTCGTGGTGGCCGCCGTGACCTCGGCCAACCGTGGGTTCCTGGGGGCCGAGGCGTTTGCGGCGATGCGCAAGGGCGCGTCGTTCATCCTGCTGTCGCGGGCCGACGTGGTGGATTTCGACGCGCTGCTGGATGCGGTCGAGTCCGGGCACATCCGCGCCGCCAGCGATGTCTATCCCGAAGAGCCGCTGCCCGCCGATCACCGGGTCCGGCGGCTGGACGGGTTCCTGCGGTCCGCGCACAGGGCGGGGGCGCTGGACGTGGCGTTCAAGCAGATGGGCGACATGGTGCTGGAGGACATGGCGCTGATGGACCGGGGCCTGCCGCCCGCGCGCTGCAAGCGGGCCGAGCGCGAGACCGCGCGGCTGATGCGCTCGCGCCCCGTGACGAACAACTAGGGGGCGCTATTCCGGGTCCGTGGGGCCGTCGGCGTCGGTCAGTTCCACGTCATAGCCCCACAGCCGCCGGCAATGCGCCAGCGTGCGGTCGCGGTCGCGCGTGTGCAGCGGCACGCCGTCCACCTTGCGGTGTTGCAGCTTCAGCACCCGGTCGCCCAGCAGATCCACGTCCACCACCTGGATCAGCGGATCGGTCAGCGCCGGGTTGCGGCTGTGCGCCAGCGTGCTGCGCACGGTGCGGTAGCCGGTTTCGTTGTGGATCCCCGAGACGGTGTAGAACCTGTCGTCCTCGTCGTCGGTCAGGGCGAACATGCGGAAATCGCGCATCACCTTCGGGCTGAGGAACTGCTGGATGAAGCTTTCGTCGCGGTAGTTCGCCCAGGCGTCCTTGAGCACCTCGCGCCAGGCGCCGCTGCCTGCAATCTCGGGGAACCAGTCGCGATCCTCGTCGGTGGGGTCGGTGCAGATCCGCTGAATGTCGCGCATCATCGCGAAGCCGATGGCGTAGGGGTTGAACCCGGTGCAACGCGGGTCGTCGAAATCGGGCTGCGTCAGCACGTTGGTGTGGTTGTGCAGGATCTCGAACATGGCGCCGTCGCCGATCAGCCCGGTTTCGTGCAGCCGGTTGACGATGTGGTAGTGCACGAAACAGGCGCAGCCCTCGTTCATCACCTGGGTCTGGCGCTGGGGATAGAAGTACTGCGCGATGTTTCGCACGATGTGCAGGATCTCGCGTTCCCACGGCTTCAGCGAGGGGCTGTAGCTTTCGATGAAATAGAGCAGGTTCTCTTCGGGCAGGTGCATGTCGCGCTTGCGCTCGCGCATCTTCTCGTCGGCCCCGGCGCGGTCGCCCGGCCGGTCCAGCCCCGACCACAGGTAGTGGACCGCGCGTTCGGCGTCCTCTTGCCGCTTGCGGGCGCGTTCGCGTTCGGCGCGCATCGTCGGTTGCGGCGGGCGGCGGTGGCGGAACACGCTGGCGGGCATCAGCGCGTGGGCGGCGTCGAGCACCTGTTCCACCTCGGCCAGGCCGTGTTCCTCTTCGGATTTCTGGATGAAGCCGCGGGCGTAGTCGAGATAGTCGAGAATGCCCTCGGCATCGGTCCACTGCCGGAACAGGTGGTTGGTCTTGAAGAAATGATTGTGGCCGCAGGCGGCGTGCGCCATCACCAGCGTCTGCAGCGGCATCGAGTTCTCTTCCAGGCAGTAGCTGACGCAGGGGCTGGAGTTGATGATGATCTCGTAGGCCAGCCCGCGCATGCCCTAGCTGTACTGCCGTTCGTGCGGGAGGAAATGCTTGCCGTAGGACCAGTGGCGATAGGTCAGCGGCATTCCGGACGAGGAATAGGCGTCGAGCATCTGCTCGGACGAGATGATCTCGATCTGGTTCGGGTAGAGGTCGAGGCCAAGGTCGTCGACCGCGATCTGCTCGATCGCGTCATAGGTCCGGTGCAGGACGTCGAAGTTCCAGTCGCTGCCCTCGAACAGCAGGGGGCCGGTCCGTGCGCGCTCAGCCATCCGCCGTCTCCGTTCCCGTGGCGAACAGTTCGCGGAACACCGGGTAGATGTCACCGCGCCCGGCGATCCGTTTGAGCGCGAAATTCGGCCAGTCCCCGGCGACGTCCATGTAGGCGCGCCAGAGTTCGGTGCCGTTGGTCAGGTCGTTGAGGATCTCGCCCTCGTTCTCGCGCAGGATCTCGACATAGGCGAAGTACTGGCACAGCTTCATCAGCCCGCCGTTCAGGATCGCCTGGCAGCGTGCGGAATCGCCGGAGTAGTTGTCGCCGTCCGAGGCCTGCGCGGCGTAGATGTTCCAGTCCGAGGGCGCGTAGCGCGCGTCGATCACGCGCCGCATCTCGGTCAGGGCGGTGCTGACCACGGTGCCGCCGCTTTCGCGGGAATGGAAGAACGTGTCCTCGTCGACCTCGCGCGCCTCGTGGGTGTGGCGGATGAAGACCAGTTCGACCTTGTCGTAGCGGCGAGTCAGGAACAGGTGCAGCAGCGCGAAGAAACGCTTGGCCAGGTCCTTCTCGCGCTCGCCCATCGAGGCCGAGACGTCCATCAGGCAGAACATCACCGCGTTGGCGCGGGGTTCGGGCTGCATCTCGAAATGGGTGTAGCGCACGTCCATCGGGTCGAGGAACGGCACCCGCCGCTGCCGCTGGCGCAACGCGGCAAGCCGGTCGCGCAACGCGTCGAGTCGTGCGCTGTCGGCGGCGTCGTCGCCGGGGGCGGCTTCGCGCGTCGCGATCTCGTGGTCCAGCGCCTCGACCTGTCGCCGTC
>JBFHFG010000287.1:0-4924 GCA_041583815.1 Halovulum sp. | reverse complement strand
GGCCGAGGTGCTGCTGGACCTGTACGGTGAGGATATCCGCGCCCGCGCCTTTGTTACCTCGGATGGCGAGCGCGAAATGATGCTGCGTCCCGACTTTACCGTGCCGGTGGTCGAGCGCCACATGGCGCACGGTGCTGAACCTGCGCGCTATTGCTATTCCGGGTCGATCTGGCGGCGGCAGGAGAGCGGCGCCAGCCGGGCCTCGGAATACCTGCAATGCGGGTTCGAGCTGTTCGACGGGGCCGATCCCGCCGCCTCGGACGCCGAGGCGTTCGCGCTGTTCGCACAGGCGCTGGAGGGGCGAGGCCTGCGCCCTGCAACCGGAGACATGGGCCTGCTGTTCGCGGCAATCGACGGGCTGGCCACCACCGACGACCGGCGCCACGCGCTGCGCCGACATGTCTGGCGCCCGGTGCGGTTTCACCGCCTGCTGGAGCGATACGCGTCGGTGCAGCATCCCAAGGCGGACCTTGTGTCCGCCGTGGGTGACGATCCGTTGCCGGCGATCAAAGCTGCGGGCCGGGCCATCGGCAAGCGCACGTCGCAAGAGGTCGCCCAGCGGATCAAGCGGCTGGTGCGCGACGCTGCCACCCCGCCATTGGCCGACATCGAGGCCGAGCTGATCGAGGCGCTGCTGGACCTGCGCGCCCCGGCTGCGCAGGCGCTGGTGAAACTGCGCGATCTGGCCGGGCAGGCGACCACGATGGGTCCCGCCGTCGACCGGTTCGAGGCGCGGCTGGACGCGCTGGCCGCGCGGGGCGTTGATGTCGACGAGCTTCCGTTCGAGGGATCCTACGGGCGTACCACGCTGGAATATTACGACGGGTTCGTCTTCGGCTTCTACGCGCCGGATCGCCCGGATCTGCCGGTCATTGCCAGCGGCGGTCGTTATGATGCGCTGACCCGGGTGCTGGACGCGCAGGGCGGCGGCGTGCCTGCCGTCGGCGGCATGATCCGCCCTGAGGCGCTGCTGGCGCTGGAGGCGGGCCGATGATTCTGAAACTGGGTGTGCCCTCGAAAGGGCGGCTGCAGGAAGCAACCTTCGACTGGTTCGCCGAGCGGGGGGTTGTTCTGAAACGCACCGGCTCGGGGCGGGAGTATGCGGGCCGCGTAGATGGCGTCGATGGCGTCGAGCTACTTATGCTGTCCGCCGGGGAAATCCCGCGCGAGATGGCGTTGGGCCGCATCCACATGGGCGTCACCGGACAAGATCTGATCGAGGAAAAGCTGCGTCCCGGCACCGTGCTGGAAGTGGCCGAGCTGGGCTTTGGTCATGCGGACCTGATCGTGGCGGTGCCGGCCTTCTGGATCGACGTCGACACGATGGACGACCTGGACGCGGCCGCTGCTGCCTTCCGGCAGGCCCATGGCCACCGGCTCCGGGTCGCCACCAAGTACCACGCGCTGACCCGTCGCTTCTTCAAGGAGCATGGCGTCGCCGACTACAACCTGGTCGACAGCCAGGGAGCGACCGAAGGCACGGTGAAGAACCAGACGGCCGAGGCGATCACCGACATCACCTCGACCGGGGAAACCTTGCGGGCGAACCACTTGAAAGTGCTGTCCGACGGGGTCATCCTGCGCTCGCAAGCGACGCTGTTCGCTTCTCGCAGGGCCGCATGGGGGGAAGATGTGCGCGCCGCCTACCAATCACTGATGCAGAAACTTCTGCCCGGACCGGCGGGGGCGACCCCGTGGACATAGTCCGGACCACGACCGAGCTGGTGGCGCGGATCGCCGACTGGCGCGAGGACGGCGAGCAGATCAACCTTGTGCCCACGATGGGCGGGCTGCATGCCGGTCATACCCGCCTGATCCGTGCCGCGAACGAGCGCGAAGGCAAGACCGTGCTGAGCATCTTCGTCAATCCGACGCAGTTCGGCCCCGGCGAGGACCTTTCGACCTATCCCCGCGCCGAGGCCGATGACCTGGAACTTGCGCGGATCGAGTTCGTGGACCTGGCCTTCGTTCCGGACGTGACCGAGATGTATCCGCACGGGTTCTCGACCCGTGTGCATGTTGATTACGACGAGGAAGTGTTGTGCGCTGCCGGGCGGCCCGGTCATTTCGACGGCGTGGCCCAGGTGGTGACCAAGCTGTTGAACATGACCCGCGCCGGAAGCGCCTTTTTCGGCGAGAAGGACTGGCAGCAGATGCAGGTCGTCCGCAAACTTGTGCGTGACCTGAACTTCGCCACTCGGATCGTCGGAGTCCAGACCGTGCGCGAGGGCGACGGGCTGGCGATGTCGACCCGCAACCGCCGGCTGGATGCCGAGCACCGGGCCATAGCGCCGCGCCTGTTCTCGGAGATTAGCCGAGCTGCAAGCCGCATCGCCCAGGGCGAGCCAACGGAACTGGCCTGCGTCGAGGCGGCCGAGAACCTGATCATTGCCGGGTTTGCCGAGGTCGAGTACCTGGAATGCCGCGATGCCGAGACGCTGCGCATCGCGCCGTCGCCGGGCCGGGGCGCGCGAGTGTTCGCGGCCGCGCGCCTAGGCAGCGCGCGGCTGATCGACAACGTCCCTGTCCCGGACCTGCTGGACCGGTGACAGGCGCGCCGGGGCGGCGGGCTCAGGCCGCCAGGTGGTTCTCGAAGAACAGGATCGTCCGGCTCCACGACAGTTCCGCCGCATCGGCGTCGTAGCGCGGCGTGGTGTCGTTGTGGAAGCCGTGGTTCACCTCCGGGTAGAAGTGCGCCGAGAACGCCTTGCCGTTGGTTCTGAGTGCCTCTTCGTAGGCGGGCCAGCCCGCGTTGATACGCTCGTCCAGACCGGCATATTGCAGCATCAGGGGGGCCTGGATCCGTGGCACGTCCGCCGTGTCAGGCTGGCTGCCGTAATAGGGCACCGACGCCGCCATGTCGGGATAGGCGACTGCCAGCGCGTTGCACACGCCGCCGCCGTAGCAGAAACCGACTGCGCCCGCCTTGCCGTTCGAAAGTTCGTGGTCGCGAACGAATTCGAACCCGGCGAAGAAGTCCTGCAGCAGCTTGGCACGATCCATGCCCGCCTGCATCTCGCGGCCCTGCTCGTCGGTTCCGGGATAGCCGCCCAGCGGCGACAGCCCGTCCGGACCGAGCGCCAGGAAACCTGCCTTGGCGACGCGGCGCACGACATCTTCGATATAGGGGTTCAGGCCGCGGTTCTCGTGCACCACCAGAACTGCGCCGAACGGGCCGTCACCGGAAGATGGCCGGGCCATCAGGCCGCTGACCTCGCCGTGACCGTCGGGCGAGGCATAGGTCACACGCTCGGTCACGATGTCGGGGTCGTCCTCCGGCACCTGCTGGGCCAGGGCGTAGTCGGGCTTGAGCGCCTCGAACATGGCGGTTGCAGTCATGCCCCCAACAGCAAACTTGGCGGCGCCGTCCAGAAACGCGCGTTTGCTGATCTTGCCGTGAACATATCCGTCGAACAGATCCAGCACGCGCTGGTCGAAGTCTTTGGCGGAAAGCCGGGTCATTGTCGCATCCCCCTGTTGGATTGACCGTGGGTGATACGCTACAGCCGAGCCGTTCCGTCGCTCGAGTCACGCTATCGTGACCGGTCTAGAGGATCCCGAAGTCCGACAGGGCCGAGTGCAGTTCGGGCGGCAGTTCGTCATCGCCTTCGGCCCCTTCGGGCAGGTCGCGCGGGGCGTCTTCGGGCTTGAGATATCGCCAGCCCTGGAAGGCGCGGCGCGGCTGCGGCTGGGTCCGGATCAGGCCGGGTTCAAGGACAATGGCGCAACGGCGAATGCCCTCGGCGTCGATGCGTTCCTGAAGGTCGAGCACCGGCTGGCGGGCCAGCACGGTGCCCTTGATGACCCAGTAGATCGAGCCTCCGTCCAGCAGTTCGTCCTGCCGCCGCGGCCACATGCGGGTGACGTGCGTGACGATGGGGCCGAGGCCCGCGGCGCGATTACGTTCGGCCACGACCTGCTGCCATTCGTTCAGCGTATCAACGCTTTCGGTGCCTACGGACAGCTTGATGAGGTGCAGTTTCGCCACCGCCGTTGCCTCGCGATTCCTTCGGTGAGGCGGGCAACCTAGCAGAGCGGGACCGGAAGGGGAAACGGGCCGCCGCGTGTACGGCGGCCCGGTCCAGGCTCAGAGCACGGCGCGCTGCGGGTCGAGCGTGGTCGACCACAGTTCGGTGTTGCCGCGATCCATCAGGCGCACGGTCATCTGCTCGGTCGTGCCGTCGATGTCGACCAGGCCGAAGAACTGAAGCCCGGCGCTGGGCGGCAGGTTGACGCCCTGTTCCTCGGTCGGGGCCTTCACGTAGCGGACCTCGGGGCCGAAGGTGCCGTCGAGCGCGTTCGGCCCGAACGTCCCGGCGTGAAGCGGGCCGGAGACGAACTCCCAGAACGGTTCGAAATCCTGGAAGGCGGCGCGATCCGGGCTGTAGTGGTGCGCGGCGGTGTAGTGCACGTCGGCGGTGAACCAGACGGTGTTGGTGATGCCGGCGGTCTTGATGAAGCGCAGAAGGTCGGCAATTTCGAACTCGCGGCCCTTGGGGCTGCCATTCTCACCGTTGGCGACGGCTTCGATATAATTGCCGTCACGCACCACCAGGCCGATGGGCATGTCCGAAGCGATGACCTTCCATGTCGCCTGCGAATTGGCGAGTTCACGCTTCAGCCAGGCGATCTGCTCGGCGCCCAGGGCGCGGGTCGCCTCCGAAGGTTGCTCCTGCAGGCCTTCGCTGTTCGCGGCGCGATAGGAGCGCAGGTCCAGGAAGAACACGTCCAGCATCGGGCCGTAGGCGATCTTGCGATATACGCGGCCGGGTTCGGACGGGGCGAAACGGATCGGCGTCATCTCGTGGAAGGCGCGGCCGGCGCGGGCGGCCAGCAGGTCGATCGACTTTTCGGTGTAGCGGTCGTCGCCGCTCAAGTCCTTGCCGGGCGACCAGTTGTTGACAACCTCGTGGTCGTCCCACTG
>JBFHFG010000286.1:0-4926 GCA_041583815.1 Halovulum sp. | reverse complement strand
GTGGATGTCCCCGGACGAATTGCTGGTCATGCTTCCCTTCGATCAGGCAGCCGATACAGCGGCGATGCTGTCGGCCAGGCTTTCCGGCATGCACCACCTGTCCGCCGATGTCTCGGATGCACGCAGCCTGTTCCGCATCGAAGGGCGGGGCGCGCGCGAAGTGTTGGCCAAGGGTGCGCCGGTCGACCTGGCCATTGATAAGTTCGGGCCTGGCGATTTCCGGCGCACGCGGCTGGGGCAGGTGGCAGTAGCGTTCTGGATGACCGGCGACGACGCTTTCTCGCTGGTCTGCTTCCGTTCGGTCGAGGAATTCGTCGGGCGCTGGCTGCAGCTCGCGGCACGTCCAAGCTCGCAAGTTGGATATTACGGCTGAGTCGCAACCATTGCGGGTGTTAACTGTTGCGGAGCCGCAACTATCGTCGCCGGCTTTCCTATCCTGCCAGTGATGGTCGCTTCGAGAGTCCAAACGTTTACGTCACGGCAGTTGACCGGGCCACGGTGTTGACCGAAACTCCGCGAGTTCACCGAAAAGGAACACTGTGTTGAAGACTACCCTGCTGTCCGTCGGTTTCGCGCTGACTCTGGGCACTCAAGCTCTTTCGCAGAGCTTGAACATTTGTGTTGAGGGCGCGTATCCCCCGTTTTCCTACACGACCGAAAGCGGCTCTGTCGCCGGTTTCGACATCGATATCGCAAACGCCCTGTGCGACAATCTTGGCTACGACTGCACACTTGTGAAGACCGGGTGGGACGGGATCATTCCCGCCCTTCTCGAACGCAAGTGCGACGCCATCATCGCTTCGATGGCGATCACCCCAGAGCGCAAGCAGGTCGTTGATTTCTCGATGAAATACTACAATACCCCCGCCCGTTTCGTCGGTCGCGAGGGGATGACGATGGACAACCTGAATGGTGCCGTCGTCGGCGTTCAACGCGGTACCGTCCATCACGAGTACATGCGCGGAGAGCATCCGACGGTCGATCTGAAGCTCTATGGCTCGCAGGACGAGGCGTTTCTGGATCTTGCTGCCGGGCGGATCGATGCGGTGATGGGTGAAAGTATCGCCAGCGCGACGGGGTTCCTGGAGACCGAGGCGGGCGAGGGGTTCGCGTTCTTCGGGCCGCCGATCTCGATGCCCAAATACCACGGCATCGGCGCGGGAATTGCTGTGCGTCAGGGCGAAGAAGATCTTCGCAACGCGATCTCGCATGCGATCGGGGAACTGCGCGCGGACGGCACCTACCAGAAGATCAACCAGAAGTATTTCGACTTCGATATCTTCGGCGGATGAGACCGGAAGGGTCTGTCCGGCCCCGCGGCTGATCGCATGCTTGAGGTGCTTCCCTTCCTGCCGTTACTGCTTCGCGGCACAATGGTCACTGTTGCGCTGGCTCTTCTGGGTTTGGGTCTTGCGACAGCCCTGGGTGCAATCGGGGCGGTGGGGCGCTTGTCCGGGGGGCGCTTGTCTGCGGTCGTGGTGCGCGCCTATACCACGCTGGTTAGGGGCGTGCCCGACTTGGTCATGGTCATGCTGGTCTACTTCGGCGGCCAGCGCATGTTGAACGACATCGGTGCACTCGCTGGGTGGGATCATGTCTCGCTACCGCCGTTCTGGGCCGGGGTTCTGTCCATCGGTCTGATCTATGGCGCGTATCTGACCGAAACCTTCCGGGGCGCCTATATGGCGATACCATCGACCCAGTCCGAGGCTGCCCGCGCCCTTGGCTTGGGTAGGTTCGTCACGCTGAGGAAGGTGATCCTTCCGCAAATGCTGCGACATGCGCTGCCGGGCTATGCCAACGTGTGGATGGTGCTGGTGAAATCGACTGCCGTTGTGTCGGTGATCGGTTTGGGTGACCTGGTCGGCATGGCAAACGACATCGGCAAATCGCAGCGCGAACCGTTCCTGTTCTTCGGATTCGTGCTGCTGGTTTACCTGTCCATCACCTGGGTCTCGAACAGGGTTTTCGCAACGATCGAGCGGCGCATAGCGACATGAAGCCCGAACTTGTGTTCCAGAACTGGCCGCTCTTCCTCGAAGGGCTCTGGACCACGGTTCACCTGACCGCGTTGGCGCTGGTGGTGGGGCTGTGCATCGCGGTGCCGGCGGCATTCCTGCGGCTGAACCGGGTTCCGGTCCTGTCGCCGCTTGTCGATGGCTATGTGGCGCTGTTCCGGGGGACGCCGCTGCTGGTCCAATTGTACATGGTCTACTACGGCCTGTCGCAGTTCGACTGGATCCGCGACACCTGGGCTTGGATCCTGCTGCGCGAGGCGTGGTGGTGCGCCCTAATCACCTTTGCCCTGAACTCCGGCGCCTACGCGACCGAGATCCTGCGCGGAGCCATCGCGGCCGCACCCCGCGGAGAGCTTGAGGCCGCTAAGGCGCTGGGACTGCGCCCACGACAGGTTGACCGCCTGATACTGCTGCCCGGGGCCTTGCGCCGCGCGCTACCGCAACTGGGGAACGAAACCGTGTTCATGCTGCATGGCTCGGCCGTGGCCAGCGTCATCACCATCCAGGATATCCTGGGGGCGGGGCGACATCTGAACGCCCGCTTCTACCTAGCCTACGAAGGGCTATTGACCGCCGCCATCCTTTACATGCTCGTGACGCTGGTCGTCGTCACTGCCTTTCGCGCGCTTGAGCGTCGCTATCTGCGGCACCTCAGGATGGATTCCGCACCTCGGACCAGAGAGCTTCCGGCCATGCGCTGACTGCATGGCGGGCCTGCCATCTTGTGCGCTGCAATAGCGACGGGCTGCGCCTATCTGTCTTGGCGAACGGGACGCCTGAGGGGTGCCCCCCTACGCGACAGGAGCCTGGCATGAACCAGCATTACGATATCGACCTTGACTTCATCATCGCCGCCGAACGCAGGGCGAATGCAATGCGTGCCCAGGTGGTTGCTGCCGGCTTCCGCGCCGCGGCCCGCTGGGTCGGCGCGCTTCCGGGGCGCTTCGCCCTTGTGCTGCGCCGCGGCGCGCATATCTGACACCTGCCGGGCCCGTGTGCCGGGTCCGGTCGTGTTTCCTCCCAGACTGGGCTGCCCCTTGCGGGGTGGCCTTTTTTCATGCTTGTGGCGGGGCACGCCTTTGCCAAGGGAACCCCGATGACGCAGTCCGACCGCCCGCATGTCCGCCTTCGCCCGAACAAGAACGCCCAGCACCTGCGCTTTGGTGCGCCTTGGGCATTTGCAGATACGTTGGTGCTGGACCGGCGCGCAAGGGCGCTGGCACCCGGCACCCTGGTGGTGCTGGAAGACGGCGAACGCAATCCGCTTGGTCTTGCCGCCTTCAATGCGGAAAGCCGCATCGCCGCGCGCATGCTGTCGCGCGACCCGGACGAGGTGGTCGATCAGGGCTGGTTCGAAGCCCGCTTCGCACGCGCGCTTGCGCTGCGCGATACGCTGTATGACGCGCCGTTCTACCGCCTGATCCATGCCGAGGCCGATGGAATGCCCGGTGTCGTCATCGATCGGTTCGGTGATGCCTGCGTGATCCAGCCCAATGCCGCCTGGGCCGAAGTCCTGCTGGAACCGATGGTTGCTGCGCTGCGCGCGGTGACCGGCGTCACCACCGTAGTCAAGAACGCTTCGGGGCGGGCGCGCGGGCTGGAGGGGCTGGACGACGTGACTGCGGTCCTGGCCGGCACGCTCGACGGGCCGGTGGACGTGCCGATGAACGGTGCAATCTACCGCGCGGACCTCGAGGGGGGACAGAAGACCGGCCTGTTCTATGATCAGCGTCCGAACCATGCCTTTGCCGCGCGGCTGGGCAAGGGACGGCGCGTGCTGGACGTGTTCAGCCACGTCGGCGGTTTCGGTCTTGCCGCGTTGGCCGGTGGCGCGGAAACGGCGCTGGCCGTGGACGGCTCGGCTCCTGCGCTGGCGCTTGCAACGGAAGGGGCGGAACGCTCGGGTCTGGGGGACAGGTTCGCGACGCGGCAAGGCGACGCGTTCGACGTGATGGCCGAGCTTGGCGCGGCCGGGGAACGGTTCGGCATGGTGGTGTGCGACCCGCCCGCGTTCGCACCGGCAAAGCCGGCGCTCGATGCCGGGCTACGGGCCTACGAACGGATCGCGCGGCTGGCCGCAGGCTTGGTCGAACCGGGGGGCTATCTTGTGCTTTGCTCCTGCTCTCACGCCGCAGATCTTGCGAAGTTCCGCACGGCCAGCCTTAAGGGCATAGGCCGTGCAGGGCGGTCGGCGCAGTTGCTGGCGACGGGCGAGGCGGGACCGGATCATCCGGTCCACCCCTACCTGGCCGAGTCGTCCTATCTGAAGGCGATCTTCCTGCGGCTCGACTGATGCGGCTGTTTCTCGACGCCTGCATCCTGTTCCCGACGGTCCTGCGCGAGATCCTGCTGGGTGTGGCGGGGCAGGGCGGGTTCGTGCCGCTCTATTCTCCGCGCGTGCTGGAGGAATGGGCGCGCGCGGCAGCACGTCAGGGGGCGGAAGCGGAAAGTACCGCGCGGGCGGAGATCGCGCTGATGCGTGTCGGCTGGCCTTCGTGCGAAGTCACCCCGACGGAGGGAGTGGAAGAAACGCTTTCGCTGCCTGACGAGAACGACCGCCACGTTCTGGCTGCGGCCCTGGCGGGCGAGGCCGAGGCTATCCTGACAGTGAACCTGCGCGACTTCCCCGGCCGGACACTCGCCCGACACGGGCTGCTGGTTCGCACCCCCGACAGCGTGATGGTGGAGCTTCTGAACGAGGGCCGGGTGCCGATAGCTGAAGCCGTCGATGAGGTCCGAAAGCGGACCGAGCGGATCTCGGGGCGGGAGCAACCTGTGAGGCCACTGCTCAAACGCGCCGGATTGCCCCGGCTGGGCAAGGCGCTGGGCTAGCGCGCCTGCCAGTTGGCGCTTAGCCGTTCGATATGCGCGATGCGGTCCTGCGTTTTGGGGTGGCTCATCAGCCAAG
>JBFHFG010000285.1:0-4934 GCA_041583815.1 Halovulum sp. | reverse complement strand
GGCCGGATCATCAACATCAGTTCTATCGTCGGCACCACCGGCAATCCCGGGCAGGGCAACTATGCAGCCTCGAAGGCCGGTATGATCGGCATGTCGAAGTCGCTGGCCGCCGAGGTCGCCAGCCGTGGCGTCACCGTGAACTGCGTCTCGCCGGGGTTCATCACCACCGCGATGACCGACAAGCTGGGCGATGCGCAGAAGGAAAAGCTGCTTGGTGCGATCCCTGCCGGCCGGATGGGCGAGAGCGAGGATATCGCTGCCGCTGTGGTCTATCTTGCCTCTGACGAGGCCGGTTACGTCACCGGTCAGACCTTGCATGTCAACGGCGGTATGGCAATGATTTGAATGAGTTGCAGTGATCCGACCGGGGTGTCCCCGGGCGGTTTTCCTGCGCTGCATTTGCATTTGCCATCCACCAAGAGTGTGGTATAGCGCCCCGGTAATCGGCGGGGCCGGCTCTGACGGTCTTGCCCGTGGTGGCGTTCTGCCGCCGCGCGGTATAAGGCCGCGAGAGGGACTACAAATTGCGTGCCCGTGCAGAAGGGCCGGGATACATGAGGAAGAACCAATGAGCGACGTCGCAGAACGCGTTAAGAAAATTGTGGTCGAGCACCTGAGCGTCGACGAGGACAAGGTCACCGAGAACGCTTCGTTCATCGACGACCTGGGCGCCGACAGCCTCGACACCGTCGAGCTGGTCATGGCGTTCGAAGAAGAATTCGGCATCGAGATCCCCGATGATGCCGCCGAAACCATCCAGACGTTCGGCGACGCGGTGAAGTTCATCGACAACGCCAACTGATCCACGCCGGAAACGGTCGTGAGCTTGAAGGCGCCCTTGCGGGTGCCTTCTTTCGTTTCGGGGGTCTTTCCGCTCAGTCCCCGGGCGTCGCTTGCCGGTCGCGGCAGGCTCGGGTAAGCAGGGCGGACAGCCAGAATAACGAACAGGAGCAGGCATGCGTCGTGTGGTGGTAACGGGCCTGGGAATGGTGTCACCCTTGGCAAGCGGGGTCGAGGAAACCTGGACACGCCTGCTGAAGGGGCAGAGCGCGGCGGGAACGATCACGCAGTTCGACGCCGAACATCTGGCGACGAACTATGCGTGCGAGGTTCCGCGCGGTGACGGGTCCGACGGGACTTTCAACTCCGAGGACTGGGTATCGTCCAAGGAAGCCCGCAAGATCGATCCGTTCATCCTGTTCGGCCTCGCCGCCGCCGAAATGGCGGTCAGGGATGCCGGGTGGACGCCGACCGACAGCCAGGACCAGGAGCGCACCGGCGTGCTGGTCGGCTCGGGCATTGGCGGTCTGGGTACGATCTATGAGAACGCCAAGACCCTGATCGAGAAGGGCCCGCGCCGCGTGTCGCCGTTCTTCGTGCCGGCCTCGCTGATCAACCTTGTTTCGGGCCAGATCTCGATCAAGTACGGGTTCCGCGGCCCGAACCATTCGGTCGTGACGGCCTGTGCCACGGGTGCTCACGCCATCGGCGATGCCGCGCGGCTGATCATGCTGGACGATGCCGACGTCATGATTGCGGGCGGTGCCGAAAGTGCGATCAACGAACTGGGCATCGCCGGGTTCAACGCGTGTAAGGCGCTGTCGACCAAACGGCGCGACGATCCGGCCCATGCCTCGCGGCCCTGGGACAAGGACCGCGATGGTTTTGTCATGGGCGAGGGCGCGGGCATTGTCGTGCTTGAGGAATACGAGCACGCCAAGGCGCGCGGCGCGAAGATCTATGCCGAGGTGACTGGTTACGGCCTGTCCGGCGACGCCTATCACGTGACCGCGCCTGCATCGGACGGTGACGGGGCGAAGCGGGCGATGCGGGCCGCGATGGCGCGCGCGGGCGTGAACCCGGGCGACGTGCACTACGTGAACGCGCACGGCACATCGACCATGGCCGACGTGATCGAGCTGGCCGCCGTGACCGAGGTAATGGGCAACCATGCGGGCGACCTGACCATGTCGTCGACCAAGTCGTCGATCGGCCACCTTCTGGGGGCTGCCGGTGCGGTCGAGGCGATCTTCTGCATCCTGGCGCTGCGCGACCAGGTGGCCCCGCCGACGATCAACCTGGACGAGCTGGCAGAGGATACCGTCGTCGACCTGGCGCCGAACGCCCCGCGTGAGCGCAAGATCGACGTGGTGATGTCGAACTCGTTCGGATTCGGCGGCACCAATGCCTCGCTAATCCTGTCCCGAGTCTGAGGAGCCTGCCATGGCGCGCCATCTGGCTGCGAACGGCATCACCCTTCTGATCGTCGCGCTGATCGCGGCGTTCGGGATGCTGCAATGGGGCCGGGGGGAGTTTTCCGGTCCCGGCCCGCTGACCGAGGATACGGTCGTGGAGGTGCCTCCGGGCGCGAACCTGGATCGTGTGACCGGCAAGCTGGTGGAGGCGGGGGCGATCTCGCACCCGCTGGTGTTCCGTATTGCGGCGCGGATGCAGGGCGCGGACGAGAAGCTGAAGCTGGGCTGTTATTCGCTGCCCGCCGGCGCGACCATGGAAGAGATCCTGGAGCGGGTGACCACCGCGCGCGGGTCGCAGGCCTGTTTCCAGGCGACGTTCACGGTGAACAATCGCGGCACCCGCCTGCGGATCCGCGATGCAGCATCGAACGTGGACAACGAGACCTTCGAGCTGGATGAGGGGCTACAGACCGTCGAGGCGCAGCTTGACGATGGCGAGGCCGTGCAGATGCGCGTCTCGATCGCCGAAGGGCTGACCGTGCGTGACGTTCTGTCCGGTCTGTCCCAGGTGCCGTACCTGACCGGAGAGGTGGACGAGGTCCCGCCCGAGGGCATGCTCGCACCGGACACCTATGAATTCACCCGCGACATGGATCGCGGAGAGCTTGTGGCGCGGATGCGCTCGGTGCAGGAGACTCGTCTGGCCGAGGCCTGGGAGGCGCGGAACCCCGACGTTCGCCTGAACAGCCCCGAAGAATTGCTGACGCTGGCTTCGATCGTCGAAAAGGAAACCGGGGTCGCGTCGGAACGCGGCGTTGTCGCGGCGGTGTTCGCGAACCGGCTGGAGCAGGGGATGCGCCTGCAGACCGACCCGACGATCATCTACGGAATCACCCGCGGCCAGGAACCGATGGAGCGCGAGATCTCGCGCGCGGACATCAATGGCGTGACCGAGGGGCGGCTGCATGGCGAGGTGGTGTACAACACCTACCAGATCGACGGATTGCCGCCGGGGCCGATCGCGAATCCCGGGCGCGCGGCACTGATGGCTGCGGCTGCACCCGAGGAATCGCCGTTCCTGTTCTTCGTCGCGGACGGCACTGGCGGGCACGCATTTGCCGAGACGCTGGAAGAGCATAACCGCAACGTGGCCAACTATCGCGCGCTTGGGTCGGGGCAGTAGCGGTAGAAAATTTATGCAACCTGAAATTGCATCTTGACGAACCGTACGCTCTAGGGTATACCTTTAGGCACACTGGATGAATTGCGAACGCGGCGCCCGAACGGGCGGCCGCGTTTTCTTTTGGTCCGGTCCCAATTCTCATTGAATTGCCCACCTCACAGATTGGATGTCGCATGACCGAAGGGACGCTTTCCGGCGCTGTGCCGGACGGCGGGCGGCTTGCTGCCGCGCGCACCGTTTATGGCCGGATCTTCCGGGCGTTGCAGGAGTCTTTGAGCCGCCTGGAATCGGGCGAGGAGACCGCCGCCGAGGCGCGGCACCGCCAGGACCTTTTCCGCGCGCATATCAAGCAGTTGCAGTCCGTTTTCGAGATCGAGGGTTCAATTGACACGATCGGAAATTCCATCGCAGCGGGCCGGATCGATCTTGAAGCGGCTCGAAATGAAATCCGTGACCGACTTGCTCGGCTCCGCGAGCGCTTCGGAGGTCGAGGACTTTCTGAACAGCCTGAGTGACAATGCCGTCGCGGCATTGCCTTATCTGTTCGAACATTGGGCGCATGTGAACCACCAGTTGCCGCCCAAGGGCGACTGGACGACATGGGTGGTGCTGGGCGGCCGGGGCGCGGGCAAGACCCGCACCGGGGCCGAATGGGTGCGCGCCCAGGTCGAGGGGCCTACGCCTGATGCGCCGGGCAAGGCGCGCCGGGTGGCGTTGCTGGGGCAGACCTATGACCAGGTGCGCGACGTGATGATCCAGGGGGACAGCGGGATCCTTGCTTGTTCGCCCCCCGACCGGCGGCCCGAGTGGCAGGCCAGCAAGCGCAAGCTGGTCTGGCCGAACGGGGCCGAGGCGCAGGGCTTCTCGGCCGCCGATCCCGAGGCGCTGAGGGGGCCGCAATTCGACGCCGCCTGGTGCGACGAGCTGGCGAAATGGAAGAAGGCCGAAGAGGCCTGGGACATGCTGCAGTTCTGCCTGCGGCTTGGGGACGATCCGAGGCAGGTGGTCACCACCACGCCGCGCAACACGCCTATTCTGCGGGCCCTGCTTGAAGAGCCGACCACGGTTCGGACGGCAGCGCCCACGGATGCGAACCGCGCGTGGCTGGCCGCAAGCTTTCTGGAGAAGATCACCGCCAAGTATCGCGGCAGCCGACTGGGCCGGCAGGAGCTGGACGGCGAGTTGCTCAAGGATACCGAAGGCGCGTTCTGGACGCTGGACATGCTGGACGATGGCCGGGTGCGCGAGGTGCCTCCGCTGGACCGGATCGTGCTGGCGATCGACCCGAACGTCAGCAAGGGCAAGAACGCGGATGCCTGCGGGATTGTCGTGGCGGGGGTTGTCACGAAGGGCAAGCCGCAGGAGTGGAAGGCCTATGTGCTGGAGGATGCCTCGATAGAGGGCGCGGGGCCGAGCGACTGGGCCCGGCGCGCGCTGTCGGTGGCGGAGGACTGGAACGTCGACCGGGTCGTCGCCGAGGTGAACCAGGGCGGAGACCTGGTCGAAACGGTGCTGCGCGGGATCGATCCGAATGTGTCCTATGCCAAGCTGACGGC
>JBFHFG010000284.1:0-4964 GCA_041583815.1 Halovulum sp. | reverse complement strand
TGGCGCCCTTGCCGCGCGGTGTCAGCGCGATGCCCTCGGGCCCGATCCGCTGCGCCGGGCGACCGCCCTTTCCGGGCGCGGCACAGACGGCCAGCGTGCAGGCGGTGGTCGCCTGCGCCGACCAGTCCGAGCCGTCGGGGACATAGACGCAATGCGGCGGCGTCTTCTCGAACACGTCCATCCGTTCGCCCAACACCCCGAAATCTTGGTCGCCCGCGCCGATCCGCGCCTTGCCTTCGACCAGGACCAGGATGACCTCGGTTTCGCCGGTCGGTTCGGCCACGGTCTCTCCCGGTTCCAGGCGGTACAGCCCGAACCCGACGTAGCGCCACCCGGCGCTTGCAGGGGTGATCTCGTGCACCTTGCCGGTGGTTCCTGTGGGCTTTCGCAGAAGTTCACGCATTTGGCAGGGCTCCTCTGGTGCGTCTCGGGGTCTGTCGGACCGGCGGATGGCGATAGTCGGGGGCGACGTGTTCCTGGTTCTCAGTTCATCCGTGCCCGGACGTGCGCTTCATAAGCCTTGCGGGCCTCGATGACCTGGTCGCGGTCGCTGATCTCGGGCACGGCCACGTCCCACCAGTGACCGCCATGCGGGGTGGACGGGTAGGGATCGGTATCGATTACGATGACGAACGGACCTGTCGCATCTCTTGCATCGGCCAGCGCATCTTCGAGTTCGGCAATCGAGCCGACATGCCGCGACGCGGCACCCATCGCCGCGGCATGTGCTGCGAAATCGATATGCGAGGGTGTCTCGTGACGGGCATGGTCCAGCAGGTTGTTGAACTCGGCCCCACCGGTGCCGATCTGCAGGCGATTGATGCAGCCGAAGCCGCGGTTGTCGGTCAGCACCAGCGTGATCTTGATGCCCATCATCGCCGCCGTCGCCAGTTCGGAGTTCATCATCATGTAACTGCCGTCGCCGATCATGCAGATCACGTCCCGCTCGGGCTGCGCCATCGTGATCCCCATGGCGCCTGCAATCTCGGAGCCCATGCAGGAATAGCCATACTCCATGTGATAGCTGCCGGGCGCGCCGGCCTTCCAAAGCTTGTGCAACTCTCCCGGCATCGTGCCGGCCGCGCACATGACCACCGTGTCAGGGCCCGCCGCACGCTGCACGGCACCGATCACCTGCTGGTCGGTGGGCAGGGTATTCGCATCTTCGGGCGTGTCGGTCAGCGGATCGACGGCCGCGAACCAGTCCTGCTTGAGCACGGGGTCCGGTGCCTCTGCCCGATAGCCGAGAAGCTCCAGCGTCAGTTCGGTCAACCCGGTTGCGGCGTCGGATTGCAACGGCATCGCGCCGTGTTTGACCGCGTCATAGGCCGCGACGTTCAGGCTGACCAGCGTCCGCTGGGGATTGCGGAACAGCGCCCAGGAACCTGTGGTGAAATCCTGGAACCTGGTACCGACGCCCAGCACCAGGTCCGCCTGTTGTGCCAGCCGGTTGGCTGAACTTGCGCCGGTCACTCCGACAGGACCGAAGTTCATCGGATGATCCCAGGGAAGGGCGGACTTGCCGGCCTGCGTTTCGACCACCGGAATGCCGTGGGTTTCGGCGAACTGGGCCAGTTCCCCGGTCGCGCCGGAATAGTGCACCCCGCCGCCAGCGACGATCAGCGGTCGTTTCGCTTCGCGCAATGCTGATACGACGCGATGCAGTTCGTGATGATCGGGCCGGATGCGGCGCCGGTGCCAGACCCGCGGTTCGAAAAAGCTTTCGGGCCAATCGAACGCCTCGGCCTGCACGTCCTGGCAAAAGGCTAGTGTGACCGGGCCGCAATCCGCTGGATCGGTCATCGTGGCAAAGGCACGGGGCAGGGCGGTCAGCAGCTGTTCGGGGCGGGCGATGCGGTCGAAATAGCGGCTGACGGGCCGGAAGCAGTCGTTGGCGCTGACCGTGCCGTCGCCGAAATCCTCGACCTGTTGCAGCACCGGGTCGGGGCCGCGATTGGCGAAAACGTCGCCGGGGATCAGCAGAACCGGCAACCGGTTCACATGCGCCAGCGCGGCCGCCGTCACCATGTTCGTCGCCCCCGGTCCGATCGATGAGGTGACGGCCATTGCCCGACGCCGGCCCAATTGCTTGGCATAGGCGATGGCCGCATGGGCCATACCCTGTTCGTTGTGGCCGCGCCAGGTCGGCAGGGTATCGCGGGCGGCGTACAACGCCTCGCCCATGCCGGCCACGTTGCCGTGCCCGAAGATCGCCCAGCACCCGGCGATGAACGGCTCGCCCTCTTCCGTCATTTGTGCGCAGAGATAGCGGACAAGCGCCTGCGCGGCTGTCAATCTGATCGTGCTCATGTGGCATCCCCCCGTGCTGCGGTGCGTGCTTCGTCCCAGATCCGGCACAGCCGCGCGTACTTCCCGGTCATGTCGGCGACCGCCTGTTCCGCGGTCATCTCCCCGGTCATATAGCACTTCGCCGCTTGGCCGAAGATGGTGCGCCCAACGGCAAACCCTTTCACCAGCGACTGCCGCGCCGCGACGGCGAAGCTTTCGGCGAGCGCGTGTTCGCTTTCGCCCAGGCCTAGCACCACGATTCCACGCGTATGCGGGTCGTTGCGCTGGATTGCGTCACAGGTCTCGGCCCAGGCAATGGCCGAGGTCATCGGTTCCAACTTCCACCAATCGGGATAGATGCCGATGTCATAGAAGCGCTGGATCACCTGCGCGGTTGTCCGGTCCCCGACCGGGCCGCCCTTCGAAGGGATCACTTCCAACAGGAATTCCAGTCGGTTGCGCCGCGAGGCTTCGAACAGGCGCGCGACCGTCGCCTCTTGCTGGAGGCGCAGGTCGTCTGGGTCGTCGGGGTGATAGAAGCACAGTACCTTGGCCACGTGATCGGCTGGCCATTCCGCCAGCCCCCCGCAATCCGCGCCCAGGTCGGGCTCAAGCTGCAGCGGGCGGGACCCTGGCCATTCGGTCGGCCGCCCGATCCACAGGCCCTGGCCCGCCGCGCGATAGAGTGCCTGTCGCCCAAGACGGCCGTCGCACAGCAGACCATAGCCGGGCCGCCCCTGCGCTACGGCAAGTGCGGCGTCCAGGCACAGGCATTTGAACTCTCCGATCTTGTCCGGGTCGGCGCCCGGCAGATCCTCCAACTGCATACGGTGATCGAAGGCAAAGACCCGCATTGTCGACCAGTCACCCTTGCGGTTGGTCGACCAGTGGATCTGCTCCAACTCGGGATCCTTGCGAAGCGCGGGTGTCCGGACCCCGCGATTCAGGAAGAACTGCAACTCTTTCCAGCTTGGATAGGCCGGTGCACAGCCGTGCCGGCTGACAGCGAAGGCGCCGCAGGCGTTGGCATATTCCAACGCGCGCGGCCAGGGCTCGTCGTCCAGCCAGCCTTTCAGCAGCCCTGACATGAACCCGTCGCCGGCACCCAACACGTTGAAGACCTCGATCGGAAAGCCGGGACCCGCTTCGCCGTCTTCAAGGCTGTCGGGCACTTCGCCGGCAAAGGCTGCGGCGCCCATCGGTCCCCGTTTGCATACCAGGGTGGCGTTGGAAACCAGCCGCACGTTTCGCAATGCCTGGATCGTATCGGTGGTGCCGCCGGCGATGTGAAACTCTTCCTCGGTGCCCACGATCAGGTCGAACAGGTGCAGGGTGGATTGCAGCTTCTCTGTCACCTTGTCCGACGCGATGAATCGTTCCTCGCCTGCGCCATGTCCCGCAAGCCCCCAAAGGTTGGGGCGATAGTCGATGTCCAGCGCGGTGCGCGCGCCGTTTGTCCGCGCCAGTTTCAGCGCTTTCAGCACGGCCGCCTCGGTCCGGGGGTTCGACAGGTGGGTGCCGGTTACGACCACGGCGCGGGACCGGGCAATGAACTCAGGGTCTATGTCGTCCTCGGACAACGCCATGTCGGCGCAGTTCTCGCGATAGAAGATCAACGGAAACTGATCCTGATCGCGGATGCCCAGCAGGACCAGGGCCGTCAGCCGCTCGGGGTCTGTGACGATACCGCTGGTTTCGACCCCCTCGCGGGCCAGTTCCTCGACGATGAAACGGCCCATGTGTTCGTCGCCGACTCGGGTGATCAGTGCCGACTTCAACCCAAGCCGGGCCGTGCCCGCCGCCATGTTGGTCGGCGAGCCGCCGATGTATTTCTCGAACGAACGCATGTCTTCGAGCCTGCCGCCGACCTGCGCGCCGTAGAGATCCACGGACGACCGCCCGATCGTGATAACGTCCAGCCTGGATGGGGCCATGCAGACCGCTCCTTCATTTCCTGTCTTCAAGGCGATCCGCGGTGATCGTCAGACCATGCCGGGCAGGTGTGATTCCAGTTCCCGTGCGCAGTCTTTTGCGGATGCGTGGTGGCCGGCACGACCCGGCTGTCCTACGCGACGTCAGCGAATCGGCGTGATCAATCTTGTCCCGAAAAATGGAATAAACATTCCATTTCAGGGTGATCAAGATGGAAGTTTTGTCACCTGTCATCGCATCTTGCCCCGACGGCCACGGCCAGCGTGATCGCCAGGGACAAGGTGGCGGACAGCGCGCGGAAGGCCCCGAAGTCGACTTCGGACACCAGAAGGGGGACAGTTCCAGGGCTGTGTATGGGGCTGGTCACGGTATCGGTTATCGAAATGACCGGCACGCCTATCCCGACGCAGTGTTGCGCCAGGTCGGCCGTTTCCTCGCTGTAAGGGGCGAAGGTCACGGCGATCAGCGCGTCCCCGTCGCGAATGGCGTGACGGTGATCCAGCTTGCCTGTGCCATCGTGCAGCATCGCGGGGATGCGCATCTTTTCGAACGCGTAGATCAGATAGGTGGAAACCGGAAAGGCGCGGCGCAGTCCAATGACATGGATCATGCGGGCGTTGGACAGGACCTGGATGGACTGGTCCAGATTGCGTGGATCAACGGAATTCGTAAGGGTTTCCAGAGACATGCGCCCGGCATCCACGAACTCCGCCAGCAGGGCAGACGGGCTGCCCGCGCCACGA
>JBFHFG010000283.1:0-4964 GCA_041583815.1 Halovulum sp. | reverse complement strand
TTGGGGTCGGTCACGACCGGCGACAGCAGGTGCGGGATGCCGTCATAGACCGAAAGTTCCAGCATCTTGGGGTCGATCATGATCAGCCGGCACTGCTCGGGCGACAGCTTGTAGAGCAGCGACAGGATCATGGTGTTGATCGCCACCGACTTGCCCGAGCCGGTGGTCCCGGCGATCAGCAGGTGAGGCATCTTGGCCAGGTTGGCGACGACCGGTTCGCCGCCGATGTCCTTGCCCAGCGCCAGCGGCAGCTTGTGGTGCCCGTCGCCATAGGCCCGGTGAGCCAGCAGTTCGCGCAGCAGCACCTTCTCGCGATGGTCGTTGGGCAGTTCGATGCCGATCACCGACCGACCCGGAATGGTCGAGACGCGGGCCGCCAGCGCCGACATCGATCGGGCGATGTCGTCGGCCAGCCCGATCACCCGGCTGGCCTTGAGGCCCGCCGCAGGCTCCAATTCGTACATGGTGACGACGGGGCCGGGACGAACGCTGACGATCTCGCCCCGGACGCCATAGTCGTCCAGAACCGATTCCAGCATTCGCGCGTTCTGTTCCAGCGCATCGTTCGACAGTTGCTGGCGCACGATGGTCGAAGGGTTTTCCAGCAGCGACAGCGGCGGATTCTCATAGCCGGTGCCCTCGGCGTCGCTGAAGCCGAAGCTTGGCTGTTCCTCGTTGCGCGCGCGGCTGGATTTCGCGGGCGGCTTGCGCTCGGGCTGCTGCACGCGCGGTGCGGGCGGCACGTCGGGGCGCGCCAAGGGCGGCTCGGGCGCGGAATTGCGGCGGTCCAGCGCGCGCGGCGCGGGCGGCGGCGGCGCCACATAGGGATCGTCGGTGCGACCGTCGATGATGCTGTCCTCGTCGTCGTCCTCGTCCAGCACCGGGACGTCGATTGCCATCGGTGTCGCCTCGGTGCGGCGCGCCTCGTCACGGCGGCGCACAGCGGCGGCGATGCGCGCCATGACACGGTCTTCCTCGTCGGTGGGCGTGGGCGCGGCAGGCGCGGCCGCGGCGCGTGGCGCGACTTCGACGGATCCGCTGCCCGGCTCGCGGCGGACACGGGGTTCGGAAGCGGCGACCGTGCGGCGGCGTTCCGCTGCCTTGCGGGCCGCCCCCCCTGCCCCGCGCACCGTCATGCCCAATAAGCGGGCAACGGCATCATAGCTGGTCAGCAGCCCAACCAGAAGAAATCGGCCGATGCCACGCGCCTCGGGGCCATCTATGCCCAGGCCGATCGCAGCCAGCACGCCCGAGGCCAGCGCCAGCAGCGGCGTCGCCAGCAGCATCGACTGCTGCGTCGGGAGCGGGATCAGCGAAAGAAGCGCCAGGAACAGGCTGTCACCGAACATCCCGCCCAGGCCATAGACATGGGCCCAGTCGTCGAAAGGCACGTGCGCCGCGGCGAAGATTGCCGAGACGGCGACCGCCAGCGGGGCGACGATGATCCGACTGAGGATGCGCGTCTCGCCGCGATGCAAGACAAGCCGCATGCCCCAGACGCCCAGCGTCACCGGAATACCGTAAGCCCCCCAACCAAGCGCCCGGTGCAGCGGGTCGGCCAGCAGCGCACCCAGTAGGCCCAGTGCGTTGTTCGGTACCGCGTCGGTGGCCGAGAACAGCGATGGGTCGTCGGGGTCGTAGGTCCAGAGCATCGTAAAGACCAGGCACGCCAGCAGAATCAGGCCAAGGCCGATCAGTTCCACCCCGCGTTGCCGCAGTGCGTGTTCCGTCTGTTCTTCAAGCAGCCGCGTCCGTGTCTTGCGCCGCCGCCGGCTGCCGGCCTTCGCCTGTGCCATGCTCACGCTGTTCCTCCTGCCGGGGCGCGGTTCGTCAGAACCTCGCGCACCCCTTCCAGTCCTTGTCTCACCTCGTTTTCCGGGGCGACCAGCGCCACCCGCAGATACGCCTGACCCGGGTTCGGCGATCCGTCGCCTGGGTCGCGCGACAGGTATGCCCCGGGCAGCGCCCGGATCCCCGCCTGCGTCCACAGACGCAGCGCCGCTGCCTCGCCGTCGCCCACGTCGAGCCACAGGAAGAATCCGGCCTCGGGACTTCTGTACCCGGGAATATTGCCCAGAATTTGGTCGGCAAGGTCGAATTTCCGCGCATAGAGCGCGCGATTGGCGATGACGTGCTGTTCATCACGCCAGACCGCCTCGGCAGCGTGTTGCAGCGGCAGGGGCAGCGGCGCACCGGCATAGTTGCGCAGCCGTTTCAGCGCCACGATCGCCTGCGGCCCCGCGAGCGCAAAGCCCGAGCGCAGGCCGGGAAGGTTCGACCGTTTGGACAGAGAGTGGAACGCCACCACCCGCTCGGGGTCGGCGCCGGTCCCGTGCACCGCCTGCATCACGCCGGGAGGGGGCGTATCGCGGTAGATCTCGGAATAGCATTCATCCGCGAAAATGCGGAAATCGTGCTTCTCGGCCAAGGCCAGAAGCTGCCGCCAGTAGGCGTCCGGTGCCACGGCGCCCTGCGGGTTCGATGGCGAGCACATGTAGACGATGGCGGTACGGTCCAGCACCTGCGCCGGAAGACCCGCGAAATCGGGAAGAAATCCGGTCGCCTCGGTCGCAGAGACGTAGACAGGCTCGGCCCCTGCGGCAAGCGCGGCGACAGCGTAGCACTGGTAGAACGGGTTCGGGAGCAGCACCACAGAGCGCTGGCCGTTCTTCTGTTCCGGACACAGCGCGAGGGCCGCGTTGAACAGCCCCTCGCGCGTGCCGTTCAGCGGCAGGACGCGGGTGTCCGGGTCCGGCGTCGGGATGTCATAGCGCATTGCCAGCCAGTCGCAGATCGCTGCGCGCAGGCCCGGCGTGCCGTCGTTCGGCGGGTAGCGCGAGAAATCGGCGGCGTGGGCCGCGATGATCTCGGGGACGAATTCGGGGAAGGCGTGGCGCGGCTCGCCGATCGACATGGCGATTTCTGGGCCTCCGGGCGCACTGTCGCCCAGAAGGGCGCGCAGGCGCGGAAACGCGTACTCCGGCAGGTCCGCGAAACGGCGGGGATGGTCCATGCTGCTCATGCCTCTTGGTCGGGGTCTATAGCCCCTTTTTGTGCCCGAGAACCTAACGGGCGCGTCACATTGCGTCCAGCCCTGTAGGGTCCCCGCGAGGTCAGAGTGTCTTTTCCACAGCAGCCCCCAGACGCAGGGCGCGGGCCTCGTGCCCTGCTGGACAAAGCAGCATCAGCCCGCAATGACGGGTACCCGTAGGCAGGGTAAGCCCGGTCAGGTTCATCAGGTTGCCGACGCGGGTATTGCGCAGTGTTTCCAGGTTGCGGGCGGTGAATTCGTCGTCATCCGCTAGCAGGTCCGCGGTGCGGGGCGGCAGAATCGGCACGGTCGGCAGCAGCACGGCGTCGTAGCCCGCCATCCGCGCGGCAAAGCCCGCCCGCAGCGCGTCGAGCGTGTGCCAGTCGGCCACGAACTGCGCGCCGCCGACGGCCTGCCCGGCCTCGAACCGCGCACGGATCGGCGGGTGCATCGACGCGCCACGTTCCCGGATTGCATCGCCCCAGGTGCCCCATGCCTCGGCTGGGAAGAGCGAGGTCAGGGCCATCGCCTGTTCCAACTCGGGCAGGGTGGCGTGGTCAATGGCGGCGCCGCTGGCGGACAGTTTCGCCAGCGCGCCCTCGAATGCCGCCTGCGGGGCATCGGCAATCGGCGCGATGACCGGATTGTTCAGCACCAGGAAGCGGGCAGCGCCGATATCCGCGCTGCCAAGGTCCGGCGCGCGAGTGTTGCCCATCGCAGCATAAAGCAGCGCCGCGTCCTCGACCGTGCGGGCCAGCGGGCCGATGGTGTCGAAGCGGGCGCAGAGCGGCACGACACCCCGCATCGGCAGGCTGCCCACGCTCGTCTTCAGCCCCACGAGGTCGTTCCAGGCCGAGGGCGCGCGGACCGATCCGCCGGTGTCCGAGCCGATGCCCGCAGCCGCCAGTCCATACCCAACCGAGGCCGCTGCCCCCGAGGACGAGCCGCCGGGCGCGAGCGCCGGGTCGTGCCGGTTGGGCGGTGTCGCCGTCACGGGGTTCACGCCAAGGCCCGAGAACGCCAGTTCGGTCATGTGCGTCTTGCCCAGACAGACCAGCCCCTGCGCGGCGGCGTTCTCAAGCACCTTGGCATCGCGGTCCGGAACGCGGCCGGCGAGAATCGCGCTGCCGGCCTCGGTCGCGGTGCCGGCGGTGTCGAACAGGTCTTTCCAGCTGATCGGCACTCCGTCCAACGGGCCGCGCCGGGTTCCGGCTTTGGCGCGCTGCGCGGCAGCCTCGGCCTCGGCCAGCGCACGGTCGGGCGTGGTACGGGCATAGATCTGCGGCCCGTGCACGCTGCCCTCGATCGCATCCAGCATCGCCTGCGCCAGTTCGACCGGGTCCAGCGCACCCTTGGCGATGGCTCGGCCCATGTCGGCGGCGGGGGCGGTCAGGTCTGGTGCGGTCATCGGATCCTCCGGGTCGTTTCGCCGCGACGGTAGCGACACCGCGGCCCGTGGACAATCGCGAAACCCGGCCCATACTGCGCAGCGATGAAGACGCAGACCGACATTCTGATCGTGGGCGGCGGGCTGGTCGGCCCGGCGCTGGCACTGGCCGTTGCCTCGGCCGGGTTGCGCGCCCTTGTGCTGGACGCGGCCCCGGCAGCGACGTTCCAAGACCCCGAATTCGACGGGCGCGCCTACGCGATCGCGGCGGCTTCGCGCAAGATGTTCCAGGCGCTGGGCTTGTGGTCCGTGGTTGAAGGCGACGCCCAGCCTATCCACCAGATCAAGGTCAGCGACGGTGTCGCGGGGATGGGTGCCGCGCCCTTGTTCGCGCATTTCGACGAGAACGAGCTGGGCGAAGGCCCGATGGGCCATATCGTCGAGGACCGCCACCTGCGCGCGGCGCTGCTGGCCGCGGTAGCGGACAACCCGCTGGTGACCGTCGAGAACGGCGCGCGCGTCACCGCTCAGGCCGAGGTGCCGGGC
>JBFHFG010000282.1:0-4974 GCA_041583815.1 Halovulum sp. | reverse complement strand
CCGCTCGCCGCGATGGCGGCGAAAGTCAGGACCGCCGCAAGGCTGGAATGCATGGACCAGGCCAAAAGCGCACCTATGGCAAAGGCGCTGACCAGGTCGTTTTCGAAATAGGCCGCGATCTGGATGACGATTTGATTGTCGCCGATGGGGGCCGTCGCCTCCCGGATCATGCCGAGGGCCAGCAGCACCAATGCAAGGCCAGTCAGAATGCGGCCAAGCTGTTTGGTGCGACGGGCGCGGGCGTTGAGGAACAGCAGGATACCGGCCAATAGAACGAACGGGATCAGCGCCTCGACGGGCAGCAGCAACAGCCGCGCCACCAGCGCCGAGCCGAGATCCGCCCCCAGGATCAGCGCAAGTACGGCCGCAGGCGAAAGCATTCCCGACGCGGCAAACCCGCCGCCGATCAGTGCCACCGCTGCCGAACTCTGAAGGAGCATCGCAGCCACGGCGCCGCCCGCCGCGGCGGATGCCCGGCGGTGCGCCACGGATTTCAGCGCACGCCTGAGTTCGGGCATGAAGGCGCGTTCCATCCCGGTGCGGATCAACCGGACGGACCACAGCAACAGCGCCACCGAAGCGGCAAGATTGACGGCAAGCAGGATCATTCCGGTAACCGGCGAAAAGCTTCGTTCATGCAGACGCCGGACCGTCCCGTGCCCTTTTGAGTGAGCGTCATGCAAAATTTCCAGCACCAAACTGCGGCATAAGCAACAAAAATCATTGCAATGCCGAGTGAAAGTCCACAATCCTGAGGGCAGGGCGTCAGGGGGCTTCGGGCCGGATGGTCGACGACATGGTCAAGCAGATCGAAGCGGGCAGTGCCCGCCCCCGGCTGAAGAAGGCCGAGCGGCGGCGGCAGATCCTGTTGGAACTAAAGCTGCGGCCTCATGTCCGGATCAGCGACCTGGCCGAACGGTTCAACGTCTCGACCGAAACCGTACGCCGGGATTTCGACGCGCTGTCCACTGACGGTCTGATCGATCGTGCGCACGGGGGCGCATCGGCCGCGACCCAAGGGCATTATCCAGGCCTGGACGAGCGGGCCAATGACCGCGTCAGAGAGCGGGAGCGGATCGGGCGGATGGCGGCAAGCCTGGTGCGGGAGGGCGAGACGGTGATGATCGACTCGGGCTCGACGACGATCCAGGCGGCGCGTTCGCTTGCCTATCTAGGCACCCGGTGCACGGTGATCACCAATTCCATCCCCGTCGCCATGACCCTGGGGCATGGCGCTCCGCAGGTTATCCTGTGCCCCGGCGAGTATCTTTCGGCGGAATCAGCGGTCGTCGGGACTGATACGGTGGAGTTTCTTTCGCGTTTCAACGTCGACCGGTGCATGATTGGCGCTTCGGGCCTGGCCGCCGAAGGACCGTCCGAAACCGTGCGCGGCTTTGCGGCCGTCAAACGCATCATGCTGCGCCATGCGGGCAAGCGGCATCTGCTGATCGACGCGCGAAAGTTCGGGCGCAAGGGGCTGGCCCGGATAGGAGACATGACCGACTTCGATTCCATCGTGGTCGACACGCGCCCACAAGGAGAATTGCTGGAAGCGCTTGCCGAGGCGGGAGTTCACATTTCCGTCGCCGAACAGGGTTAACCAGCACAATATCGCGGCCGAAACCGGCCGTAACCAACTGGAGGATAAAATGAAAACGGAACTCGCACTTCTGCTGGGCGCCTCGGCGATGGCCCTCATATCCCTAAGTGGGACGGCTTCTGCACAGGACTGTCCGCGCGGCGATCTGGACGCGCGCTATTGCGATGCGGATGGCGATCTGATCGCGGACATTCCCACTGATGAAAGCCAGTGGATCGACCCGGACACGCTGGTTTTCGCCTATACCCCGGTAGAGGATCCCGCGGTCTACAAGACCGCGTGGGCCGATTTCCTGGACCACCTGTCCGAGAAGACCGGCAAGGACATCGTTTTCTTCCCCGTGCAGTCCAACGCCGCGCAGATCGAGGCGATGCGCTCCGGCCGGCTGCATATCGCCGGGTTCAACACCGGTTCCAACCCGCTTGCCGTGAACTGCGCGGGCTTCCGCCCGTTCACCATCATGGCCGCGCCGGACGGCAGCTTCGGCTACGAGATGGAGATTATCACCTACCCGGGCTCTGGCATCGAGAAGGTCGAGGATATCAAGGGCAAGCAGCTTGCCTTCACAGCGCCGACGTCGAACTCGGGGTTCAAGGCGCCCTCGGCGATCCTGAAGGCCGACTACGGAATGGAACCCGAGAAGGATTTCGAGCCGGTTTTCTCGGGCAAGCACGACAACTCGATCCTGGGCGTCGCCAATAAGGATTATGACGCCGCCGCCGTTGCCAACTCGGTCATGGCGCGGATGATCGAGCGTGAGGTCGTGACCCAGGACCAGATCGTCTCGATCTACAAGTCGCAGACCTTCCCGACCACGGGCTACGGCGTGGTCTACAACCTGAAGCCCGAACTGCAGCAGCAGATCCAGGAGGCGTTCTTCGACTTCGAATGGGAAGGCAGCAGCCTGCTGGAGGAATTCGAGAAGAACGGCGAGGGCCAGTTCCTTGAGATGAACTACAAGGACTTCTGGGAAGTCATCCGCAAGATCGATACGGCCAACGGCGTAAGCTACGCTTGTGAATGAAATCAACCAACCCAGGCAGGCCCCGCACGGGCCTGCCTGACACCCTGATCGGGGGACGCCCATGCTACGCCTGAAGAAACTGACCAAGACCTACAAGACCGGGGATCAGGCGCTGAAGGCGATCGATCTCGAGGTGCCGAAGGGCCAGGTTCTGGCCCTGATCGGCCCTTCGGGGGCGGGTAAATCCACCATGATCCGCTGCATCAACCGTCTGGTCGAACCCACCAGCGGCGAGGTCTGGCTGGATGATATCGAATTGACGCGGCTTGGCGCGGGCGGGCTGCGCCGCGCGCGCCGCGCGATGGGCATGATCTTCCAGGAATACGCCCTGGTCGAGCGTCTGACGGTGATGGAGAACGTGCTGTCGGGCCGGCTGGGTTATGTCGGCTTTTGGCGCAGTTACCTGCGCCGCTTTCCGCAATCCGATGTCGACGAGGCTTTTCGCCTGCTTGACCGCGTTGGCTTGTTGCACATGGCCGACAAGCGCGCGGACGAACTGTCCGGCGGCCAGCGCCAGCGCGTCGGGATTTGCCGCGCGCTGATCCAGAACCCCAAGCTGCTGCTGGTGGATGAGCCCACGGCGTCGCTCGACCCAAAGACCAGTCGGCAGATCATGCGGTTGATCTGCGAGTTGTGTGCCGAACGCGACCTTGCCGCGATCACCAATATCCACGACGTCGCGTTGGCGCAGATGTTCGTCAGCCGCGTCGTCGGCCTGCGCTTCGGCGCCATTGAGTTCGACGGCCCCCCGACCGACCTCACGCCCGAGGTACTGACAACCATCTATGGCGAGGAAGACTGGGAGGCGACCATCCGCAAGGTCGACGAAGAGTCCGACACCGATATCGAGGCCGCCGAATGAGCGCTGGCGTGACCCACCGGGAACTTGACGACATGCTGGGGCGGGGCTGGCGCAAGCCGCATTTCATCACCAACCCGCTACTACGCTGGGGACTGCTGGCCGGCTTTGTGGTCTACATGATTGCCGCGTTCGCCACGATCGAGGTGAACTGGAACCGGGTATACGAGGGCCTGGACCGGGGCTGGCAGTTCGTCCTTGCCTTCACGCGCCCCGATTTTCTGTCGCGGGCGGGCGACATCCGGGATGGGCTGCTGGAAAGCCTGATCATGACGGTCGCGGCCTCGGTCGTCGGCATCCTGATCTCGATCCCGATCGGCCTTGGCGCGGCACGAAACATTTCTCCGCTGCCGGTCTATGTCATCTGCCGGGGGATCGTCGCCATTTCGCGTGCGCTGCAGGAGATCATTGTCGCGATCCTGCTGGTCGCGATTTTCGGCTTCGGCCCGCTGGCTGGGTTCCTGACGTTGTCCTTTGCCACCATCGGCTTCCTGTCGAAACTGCTTGCCGAGGATATCGAGGCGATGGACCGCGTGCAGGCCGAGGCGATCCGCGCCTCGGGGGCGCGCTGGATGCAGTGGATAAATTACGGGGTGCAGCCGCAGGTAATGCCACGGCTGGTCGGCCTGTCGATGTACCGGGTGGATATCAACTTCCGCGAAAGCGCCATCCTGGGCCTTGTGGGGGCGGGGGGCATCGGGGCGACGCTTAACACCGCGTTCGACCGGTACGAGTACGACACCGCGGCCGCCATCCTCATCCTGATCATCGGGATCGTCATGGCGCTCGAGTACCTGTCGGGCGTGATCCGGGCGAGGGTTCAGTAATGCCGGTCTCGACGCGCAACGGCACGCAAGTCTGGGCCCGTCGCACCACCGGCGAAAGCCTTGTTCGCTGGTTCGGCTGGTTGCTCGGCCTGGCGGTGTTCTTGTTCTGCTGGCAGCGCATTTCCGAGGCGACGACCTGGTTCTTTGTCTGGGACGCACCGCGCATCGCAGGCGATATCTGGAGCCGCGCCACTCCGCCACGGTGGGAATATATAACCCAGCTTGGCCGCCCGATCTGGGACACGCTGAATATCGCCACGCTGGGTACGCTCATATCACTGTGCCTGGCTGTTCCGGTCGCCTTTCTGGCCGCGCGCAACACCACCCCGTCACGGCTGATTGTGCGCCCGATTGCGTTGCTGATCATTGTCTCGACCCGATCGATCAATTCGCTGATCTGGGCGCTGCTGCTGATCGCGATCATCGGGCCGGGGGTGTTCGCGGGCGTCGTCGCCATCGCGATCCGCTCGATCGGGTTCTGCGCCAAGCTGCTCTACGAGGCCATCGAGGAAATCGACGAATCCCAGGTGGAGGCCATTACCGCCACCGGCGCCTCTCGCTGGCAGATCATGGCCTACGGGATCGTGCCGCAGATCTTGCCCGCCTTCGCCGGGATCGCGGTCTTCCGCTGGGACATCAACATCCGCGAGTCGACCGTTCTGGG